>CAZQMT010000102.1:3222-3623 GCA_964594555.1 uncultured Vicinamibacterales bacterium | reverse complement strand
ACAGTGACATGAATCTGATCTTTCTTTAGTTCTCAACGGGAAAACGCGCGCATGCTAATCGTCAATCTATCAGGAATACTTCGCCGACTCCGCCGTAGTGAGGATCAGTTCGTAACACTTGAGGAGGAGCTTAAATCCATCGACGAGTACCTTGACATTGAAACTGTCCGCTTTGGCCCGACTCTCATCGTTAAGAAAGAGATAGACCCCCACAGCCTCGAACTTGTTATACCAAGCATGCTATTGGCACCACTCGTCGAAAATGCCATAAATCATGTCGATTAGTATGACATTTTTATGGACTGCTATTGATAACAATTTTTTTCAAGACACAAACATAATTTTTTAATCACTTAAAATAATATTAGCTCAACGTGCTCTACGACTTCAGACTTAATGAT
>CAZQMT010000102.1:779-3212 GCA_964594555.1 uncultured Vicinamibacterales bacterium | reverse complement strand
GGCCCGAACATTGATGGAGGACAAGTAACCATTCGAAGCCAACGAGAGAATGACCACACTATCATCGAAGTAATCGACAATGGATACGGCATGCCGACATCTCAACTTAAACCGAGTGAGTCAGACGGAATCGGCTTGCGGAACGTAGATGAGCGCCGGCGTGTTATCTATGGTGAAAACTATCACCTTAAGATCCAGAGTGTCCGTGGCGACGGGACTTGTGCCCGCATCGAAATTCCCGAAATCGAACTCCCACAACGATCTACGCTATAACTTCATGGTAATTCGAACTGTAGTCGTCGATGACGAGCAACCTGCACTCAACGAACTTTGTTTTCTGTTAGAACAACTTGATGGAGTTGAAGTTGCAGGGCGAGCGAACTATGGTATACAGGCCATGCAAGTTATCCGCCTGACCTTGTCATTCTGGACATCCAAATGCCAGGTCGAACAGGCTTCGAAGTTGCACGAGAGCTTCAATTGCGTGAGATTAATTCTCAAGTCATTTTTGTCACAGCTTATGACCAGTACGCCATCGAAGCATTTGAAGTGAACGCCGTCGACTACCTACTAAAACCGATAGAAGTGGGCCGACTAAATCAAAGCATCGAAAGAGTAAAGCAGCGGATCACTAATCAACTTGAGTCTCCGCTACAAGAGCACGAGCGGAAGTTAGAACGTGTTCTCGAACAATTAAGCCAACGTTCCAGCAAAAAAGACCAAGTCGCTCTTAAAGTTGGGCAACGCTTTCAGCTGATACCTTCTAGGGATATCATTTACGCATCTTTGGCAAACAACGGTATATTAGTAGTCGCTGGAACCTTGACGGGAACATCAAATTTTCGCAGTTTGGACGAATTGCAATCATATCTAGACCCTAAGATATTCTGGAGGGTGCATAGATCGCACCTTGTGAACATCAACAAGGTTAAGGAGATAGTACCGTGGCCAAGTCGAAACTATGTCCTGAAAATGAAAGACAACAAGGAAACAGCGATTCCAGTGAGCCGCTCGCAGACAAAGCGACTGAGGGAGTATTTGAGCCTGTGACAAACAAAAACGAATAACTGGAAAAGGTTAGCGCGTCAGACACTCCGGTCAATCTATTTACCCCACCTGTTAATTCAGAGCAAGAACGATCAGCCAGAAGAGCAGCATTATTTTCGCGTGCCGGTGAAGAACTAGTTGCGTGGATCAAAACCTTTGCATCGGCCGCCGTTTACGCGACATTAATCGTAACATTCGGTTTTCAGGTCGCTCGCGTCGAAGGTAAAAGCATGGAGCCGACCCTCCAAGACCAGGACCGACTAATTGTCAACAAAGCTGCCTACCGCTTCTTCGGAAAACCTCAACGTGGCGATATTGTCATGCTTTATTACCCTCGAGAACCCGAAAAGTCATTCGTTAAAAGAATTGTCGCGGAAGCAGGAGACACCGTACGAATCGAGGACGGACGCGTTTACGTAAATGAAATACTACAACCTGATCTCTTTGTACCTCAAGAATTCAGGAGCCACGAAAACCATGGGCCAGAAGTGGTCCAACAAGCGTACTACTTCGTAATGGGAGACCACAGGAACAACAGCTCGGACAGTCGTCACTGGGGACAAGTTCCAGAAAAGTACATCATCGGAAGGGTTCAGTTGCGGTGGTGGCCACTTTCCGATGCACGGCTCTTCTAGGACTCTAGCTCAGTATTCTGTTTTAAGCCGTTCTTCCGCATAGAGTCCTTCGATCAATTCTTTCCAGACCTCGTCAACCACTCGTCGCCTGACCTTAAGAGTGGGTGTCAGTTCTCCAGCCTCAACCGAAAAAGCTCTTGGTAGCAACGCAAACTTTCGTACCTGCTCGTATTCCGGTCGCCCTTCGTTTACTTTATCTACTAAGGATTGAAATAGATTTAGCACCCTTTGTCGTTCGACAAGATCTGCAATCTCAGCACCGGTCGGCTCGCCCACTTGGGCTCCTAATTCCGAATAGTCGGGAACAATGAGTGCCGAGATAAATCGGCGACGGTCACCAATCAGAGCCACCTCAGCTATCAACGGATCTTGCTTGAGCTGTTGCTCAATAGGCTGGGGAGCTACATTCTTTCCACCGGCTGTGATAATGAGATCTTTGATTCTATCGGTGATAATCAGATATCCATCATGATCGATATAACCAATGTCTCCGGTATGAAACCAACCATCTTTCATTACCTCTTTAGTCGCCTGAGGCTTGCCGTAATACCCCAACATGAGGTTAGGCCCCCTCGCCAATATCTCGCCGTCGTCTGCAATGCGAAGTTCAACTCTAGGCAAAGGCCTACCAACTGTTCCCAGGCGAGGCCGATCTTCTGGATTGATCGTTAACACAGGCGCCGTTTCGGTTAAACCGTATCCCTCAATAACCGGAACACCAACAGCAAACAAAAATTCGCCAACTGCGGTT
>CAZQMT010000102.1:0-769 GCA_964594555.1 uncultured Vicinamibacterales bacterium | reverse complement strand
AAAACGCAGACGCCCTCCAGTTCGCTCACGAATTTTCTCCAACACCAAGCGATCGGCTAACGGTTGTTGGATCTTCACTGCCAGCGATGCAGTTTCTGATTGGAGTTCTGAACGTGCACGTCTAAGTCCCACCTGAATTGCCCAGTGAAAAAGAATGCGCTTTAAACGGGGTGCATTCACTATCGCACCCAAAATTCGAGAATGAAGTTTTTCAAACACGCGGGGCACACCAGCCATGATCGTTGGTCTCACCTGAACCATATCTCTGCCGACAGTTTCTAACGATTCCGCAAAAGTGACACTCGCCCCATTAAGCAAGTAAAGGTAGACGGCCGTGCGTTCTAGGGCATGGGAAAGAGGCAGAAACGACAAAGCTTCGTCGTTTTCATCAATTTTAATAACCTGCCCCCCATCGATAATATTTGCGACAATGGCACTATGGGTGAGCATTACCCCCTTGGGATCACCAGTCGTGCCCGAGGTATAGATGATCGTAGCTAGTTGGTCTTCCGTGACGGCCTTAGCCGTCTCTTTATACTCACGTGCCAAGCCGTTTTCATGCATTAAACGCTTGTGACCCTTTTCGGTGACATCCTGCATACTCACAACAGATACTGGTACAGCAACCGTCGTCGAATCATCACTATACGGATCAATCACAATCACATGACGTAAATTAGGCAACTGTGACCGAATCGACTGAACCTTCAAGGCCTGCTCATTAGTTGACACAATTACTATGTTCGCACCAGCGTCATCCAAAATGTAT
>CAZQMT010000101.1:0-3750 GCA_964594555.1 uncultured Vicinamibacterales bacterium | reverse complement strand
TTAGGTGCTTTGTATCGGTGACTATGGAAACTCCATGTTCTCTAAGGATGGAGTTGTTCATGGCCATTTTTTTTTCAGCACGAATCCAAGCGTCAGCTTCAACTTCGGCTGCAGTACGATAGATCATTGACTGTAGATCTGCTGGTTTGTATTCGATTTTATGACGATTCATTTGTTCTACGCTCAATCCTAATTCATAGGCGATTTCGTTGAAGTAGTACATATGTTCCCAGAATCTTGCGGCAACACCACTTTCGTTTGAAGTCAATACCGCCTCTATCATGTTGGTGCTCAAGGCTGGAATGACGTCGCCCCACGGAAGCTGAACGGGGATTGCGCCGGCCGCTTTCATCGTTTCGCTTCCATTGATATCAAAAGTACGGATTTTGAGGCCAGACAAGTCCGTAGGATCTTCTAGGCGTCGTTTTGCCCAGATACCGATTGGGGTCCATGGGGATGCGTAGAGAAGAGTTTGGCCGACGTCTTGGAAAGCCGTTTCGTAGTACGGCCGGGCAGTTTGGTACAGCGTCAGAGATTTTTGGATGCTAGGTGCTAAGAATGGTAATGATTGCAACTGAAAAATCGGCGCGAAACCAACAAGTTTGTCGAGATTACTGCTGGCTATTTTGAGTGCTCCTGTTTCTACTGCTTCGAAGTGGTCTCTAGATTCGTACCCTAAGGCGCCCCCGAAATGGTTTGTAACGGTAAGTTGATTGCCTATTCGAGTGTTTAACAGTGCAGCGAAGTGAGTGTCAGATAACGCTGTGATGGAATTGGGAGCATGTGGGTTCGCCAGATTTAGTTGAAGATGGTCTGAATCCGCCGAATTGCAGCCAGATAGGAACAACGTCGTAGCTAATACAGGCAAGCTGAGTTTTTTCATGTTCTTGAAATCCCTCAAGTCTTTGTTTAATTATGTGGACGATCTTAGCTTGAGGCACTAGTGTAAGAACGTAACGCAATTAGCCAGAAAATACGTGCCGCTACGAAGAGTCCAGTTGCCAGGATAACCGAAGTGAGAAGCCAGCCGGTAGTCATTCGGCCGAGCATGGCTTCTGCGGGGACTGTCGTCAGGAAGACAACCGGTACAACATAAGTGAAGAAAATTCTGAATCCAGGTGAGTAGGCATTAATCGGGAAGCGACCAGCTTCGAGAAGTGATTGCATCGCAATTGTAACGTTCCAGAGTTTGACGAACCAAATCGTTAAGGTGCCGAGCATGAAGCCGATGGAATAGAGAATAAAAACTCCAAGTGCCATTGGCATTAGGGCATTTAGATGGTTTGACCATCCCAGCTTCAACTCGATATTTCCTGAATAAAGCACTAGAGAGAGACCTAGTATGATGTTCGGTATTCCCCAAACAGAGAGATCTCGAATGGAAACGATGAACTGGCTGTCCATCGGTTTAAGTAAAACGAAGTCAAGAGTGCCCTCGCGTACGTACTCGGTAATGCGTTGGCGGTTTGGTGCCAGAAACGTTGCCTGAAGGCCGTCTATAGTGGTGTAGAGACCCATTACGATAAGTACCTCTGACCATCTCCAAGCACCCATCGTATAACCGTGTTGATAGAAGAGAGAAAGTCCGAATAGTGATCCGGAAAGCATGCCTAAGCTGGCGAGAGTGGCCATTAAAAAGTTGGTGCGGTACTCCATCTCAACCCCGATCGAAGTAGACCAAAACAGCCTGAGTGTACGAAGGTAACGTTTCATTAGGTGCCCATTGCAGAGTACTTGTGGAGTCCCCGACGCCAGACGGCGCGGGCGATAAGTTGAAAGACTAGAAGCCAGGCAGTGACAATAATCAATGGTTTAAGAATTGGGAGGTCTTCGCCGGCTAGTAAACTGGCTGGAAACCAGACGAAATACGGGAAGGGGGTATAGGTTGCTAGTGTGCGGATGTTTTCAGGAAACATTTCGAGAGGGGCGATTAGTCCCGAGAGGAATAAGTAGGGAATCATGAGGAGTCGGTCGCATGCGGCAACACGTTCCACCCAGAAGGCGAGCATGGCGAGTGTGTACTGCATTAAGAATCGTAACGCGAAGGCGCAGTAAATCATTATGCCTGACAGAACGATGCGATTAAATATTGGAGTCCATCTTCCTTCTGCCCCGTCTTGTGCACTGAGAGCTTGTGGATATAGCCAGAGTAAAAGGGCTACGAGACAAACAACAAAGGGAAGTCTTGCGAGCTGTTCACTTAGGTGTGGTGCAATGAATCGCCAGGCAGGATTGATCGGTTGAAGGAGCAGTGGTGACAGGCGACCGGTTACTACGTGGTACTCGAAGTCATGGATGACCCATACAATTGAGAATTGCCGAACTATAAAGACCGCGATGAAGTATCTGGCAAGCTCTGCTTCGTTCATTGGAAAACGTCCACTTGCGCCAGCTTCTATCCATACCCCCATCATAATTAGAGGAAGTGATGTCGCGATGGCCCAGAGGAATATTTCTGCCCGATAAGTCGTCATGAGGCTGTAGTACACAGAGAGGAATGTTCGGGTTTTCTGAAGAAATGAACTCATGGAGCTAGTCTTTTCATAAAGAGTCTGCCGATAATCCCTTCGATCGGAGGGTCTTGTACTGTTAAATCTATGATTTCGAAGTCAGCAAGTAACCTACTTATAGTTTCTGTTAGGTCATCACGACTAATGAGTAGTCGCACGACATGTCCATCGACGGCCTCGACAGAACCGTAAGACAAGAATGTTGAATGTGGGTGCTCTTGTTCGAGTTCAATTTTTACCTCTCGGTAAGGGGCAAACTGATCGACGATGCTAGAAAGTAGTCCGTCGTATATCAGTGACCCTTCGTGGATCAAGATGACTCGTTCGCAGAGCGCAGTTATGTCTGCCATGTAGTGACTTGTTAACAAAACGGTGGCACCGGTCTCTCGGCAGTAGTTTCTAAGAAATTGTCTGACGGCGGCTTGAGCGTTCACATCGAGTCCTAAAGTTGGTTCGTCAAGGAAGAGTACGCGCGGACTATGTAAAAGTGCCACGATTAGCTCGGCTTTCATGCGTTCGCCGAGTGAGAGTTTTCTGACTGGCGTGGTTAAGTTGTCACTCATTTGGAGCAGATCGCAGAGTTTGGAGAGGCGGTCATGAAAAACGCTCGCAGGGATTCCGTAGATCGCAGCATTAATCCGAAAGCTATCAAGTGCAGGCAAATCCCAGATCAGTTGTTGCTTTTGTCCCATGACGAGTGTTATCTGTCTGAGAAATCCTGGCTGTCGCTCGAAAGGTATGTGCCCGGCAACTTCAACGTGTCCTGAAGTCGGACATATTAGCCCTGATATCATTTTTAATACGGTTGTTTTTCCAGCACCATTTGGTCCGAGGAAGCCGACAATTTCTCCAGGTTCTATAGAAAAGCTAACGTTGTTGACGGCTTTGACTGTTCGATGATTGCGCCTCACAAAATGACGCCAGGTGTTCATTAATCCTGGTTGTTTCGTCGAGACACGGTAGTGTTTGGTGAGTTGTTCAGCCTGTATGATCGGCATAACAGTATTTCACTGAGAACTAAGTATAGCTTCACGCTGGGGTTTTATCTGGTTTGGCGATTAGAATTGGAGTCGTTGAACACAACACAGGATATTGTTGGAATGTGTTCCCAGATAGATTTGAGTTGACACTTCTGAAGTGATGGCACCATTATCAGTTTGTGCTGGCGTGCGTACGTCTGCTCACTATGTTCGTGGAACCGAGGAGGAGATTTTAGATGAGGATGTTATCCGTGTGTGTG
>CAZQMT010000100.1:0-3945 GCA_964594555.1 uncultured Vicinamibacterales bacterium | reverse complement strand
GAAATCGCCGGCATGAAACTGTCAGGCTATATCTCTGATCTGGCAAGTGAAGGTCCAAAGCGAGGCCCACAGAATCTGTTTGTAAATCGTCGGGCTGTTAAGGACCGAACGATTTCACATGCGATTCTAGAAGCTTATCGAAGCGCGATGCTGAAAGAGCGAAGTCCAGAATTCCATTTGTATTTAGAGCTGGCCAGTGATCGCGTGGATGTGAACGTGCACCCGACCAAGGCGGAAGTCAGGTTTCTTGAGCAGTCTCTTGTTCATGAGGCGGTGCGTCGGACTTTGTCTGAAGCTCTTGGGGATGTACAGGCGCCAGTGCTTCAAATGAAGCCGCTGATAGCCAGGTCTGCTGTTACATCGAAGCAGCGTTCCATGCCTAGGGGGGTGATCCCCGTGACATATCCTAGTCCGTGGTCTTCAGTGGATGCTTCCTTCGTTAAACCCAATAAGAGCGAGATCGATACTCACGTTGAAGGTAGTAGCGGTGAAATGGGTAACCACGCGTGGGGCGCTGATTCAGTTGTTGATTCAGTAATTACTGGGCCGATCGTTCCCTTAGGGCAATTTCGTGACACCTTCATCCTGGCGGTCGATTCTGAGGGGATTGCTATTATTGACCAACATGTTGCACATGAGCGAATTTTGTTCGAGCAGCAAATGGAGCTTTTGACTCGTGGAAGACTTGAGTCGCAGGCGCTTCTCCAACCAATTCTAATGTCTATGTCGGTCGATCAATGTTCCACCGTTTTAGCTCACGCGATAGACCTTAAGCGACTAGGGTTTCAGCTTGAAGATTTTGGTGGGGGCAGCATACGAATTATGGCTGTTCCGGCGATTCTTGCTCTCAGTGAAAGTACGGCGACGGTACAGACATTGGCTGAGGATTTAGAAGGGTTAGATCGTGGTGCTCGAACGGAAGACGCTCTTCGTAAAATTGCAGCCACAACGGCATGTCATTCGGCTGTTAAGGCGAATGATCGCCTGACGTCTGAAAAAATGTCTCATATCCTCGAGGGTCTTAAGCGCACGGCTCATTCAACGGTATGTCCTCACGGGCGCCCTGTAATGTTTCGTCTCACTCGACGAGAAATCGAGAGAAGGTTCCAGAGGATTTAGGTCGGATTATAGAGGATGTTTCGCTACTATCTTGGAAGATTTTTCCAGGTGCTAGGAATGTGGGCACTACTGGTTGCGCTGTTTACAGCGGGTCCACTCGGTCCGAGCCCAAGAGTGTTTGGGGTCGGAATTGGAATTTTTTTCGTCGGGTGGTTATTGGTTCGTTATAGGTGATAGTGGTTGTAAAACTTAGTTTACTAAGTTTTATTCCCCGCCTTCTTTGATCGCACTGTTCGGTTGTTGTTGCTACTGGCCGAGTTTTTTTGACGAAGGCGTTCGAGGGCTTCGAGCCTTTTTAAGAGTGTCGCTTCGAAGCCTCGGTTTGTGGGATGGTAGTATTTTTGATCTAGTAGATTAGAGGGCAAGCACGTCATTGTTGTAAAGGCGCCTTCCTCGCTGTGTGCGTACTGGTACCCTTTGGCATAGCCGAGTTCTTTCATCAATTTTGTCGGTGCGTTGCGAAGATGTAGTGGGACTGGCGATGCGATTTGTTGCTGAGCGTCTTTGACCGCATTGGAGTAAGCTGAATAAGTAGCATTACTCTTTGGTGCGAGAGCTAAGTAGGTAACGGCCTGGGCGAGAGCGGTGGTTCCTTCTGGTAAACCGATAAAGTGCGCGGCTTCTTTCGCTGCGATTGTGAGAGTTAGGGCGTTGGGATCGGCGTTGCCAATATCTTCTGAGGCGAAGCGTACTAGACGTCGAGCAATGTACAAGGGGTCTTCGCCTCCTTCAAGCATTCTAGCCAGCCAGTAAATAGCAGCATCTGGGTCGCTGTTGCGTAATGATTTGTGTAATGCAGAAATCAGATTGAAGTGTTCTTCGCCGGTTTTGTCATAGAGCAAGGCATGTTTTTGCAATATGTTCGTGAGGAGTGAAGAATCAATTTGATGAGGCTCTGAAGAAGTAGTTCTTTCGGATTTAGTAGGTATTGCAGAGATTACTGAAGAAGCAAATTCTACAGTATTGAGGGCGATACGGGCGTCTCCGTTCGAGTAGATAGCAAGTGCGCTGAGAGCTTCAGGCGTAATTTCGACATGGTGATCGCCGAGTCCTCGCTTCGAGTCAGTGAGTGCGTTTCGTATGATCGTAGAGATCTCGGCAGTTGTAAGGGCTCGTAATAGGAAAACCTTGGATCGAGATAATAGGGCGGAATTCACTTCAAAAGAAGGGTTCTCTGTTGTGGCACCAATAAGCACTACATCTCCGGATTCTACCTTTGGCAGGAAAGCATCCTGCTGCGCTTTATTAAACCGATGGATCTCGTCAATAAACAAAATGGTTCGTCGGTTGAATTGATGGCGTGCTACTTCGGCTTCGGCCATAACGGCTCGAATCTCTTTGATCCCAGAGAGAACAGCACTAAAGGAAACGAAGTGAGCTTGTGTTGTATTAGCGATTAGTTTTGCGAGAGTTGTTTTCCCTGTGCCAGGGGGGCCCCAGAAAATCAGTGATTGTAGCGCGTCTCTTTCGATCGCCTCTCGCAAGGGACGTCCTGGTGCGAGTATTTCTTGCTGTCCAGTAAATTCTTCAAATGTGCGAGGGCGCATTCGTTCTGCTAGTGGTGAATTCACTGATTTTTTTTTATGTTCTTGAAATAAATCACGTGGTTTCACGAATTGTCTCCACTGTGGGCGCGTTGTCGTTTGGCTTCGTAGACGACGAGGGCGCCGGTAATAGCTACGTTGAGGGACTCAACTTCGTTGTTCATTGGGATAGAAACTGTCGCGTCTGTGAGGGCTATGGTTTCACTTTTCAATCCAGAGGCTTCACTGCCAAGAACGATGGCGACACTTTTAGTGAGGTCGGTCGTGTGAAGCGAGTCTCCATCTCTTGGGGTCATTGCGAGAATACGAGCCCCATGAGTTTGTGCTTTGAAGATTGCGTCGTTGAGATTAGGCTCGCTTGAAAGGGGCAACCGAAAAGCGCTTCCCATCGCCCCACGAAGAGCTTTCCAACTAAAAGGGTCTGCGCAAGGACCACAATATATTAGACCAGTCGCTCCACCTGCTTCAGCTGATCTGATTAGGGCTCCCATATTGCCAGGATCAGAAATATTGTCAGCGAGCAGCGTTAGTGATGGTGGTTGACAACAGAATGGGTCTGTAACGTTGCTTGGTTGATCGGCGATAGTAATAACGCCAGAAGGGCTATCGGCCGGACTCATGAATTTCATGAGTGGGTCTGGGACTTTTACTATCCGTACTCCGATTGATTCTAATTGGAAGGCCCTGGAAGAAACGTTGGGATCTTTTTGCCTGAGAAATGATTCTGAAAATATGGTAGTTAGTAGATTTAAGTTTGAAATCTCGGCTTCACGAAGAAGACGAGGTCCTTCGAGAAGGATGGGCATGCTTGGTTTGTCTCGGCGGTTGGCGAGTTGCCGACACAGTTGCACGAGAACGTTTTGGCGGCTACTAATAGTTTCCACGAGGATGTTTAACTGCGGTTAGTGCTAATAGTGTCGATCTCGATTTTTTAGTGTTACGGGAGATTGTCATGTCCAATCAGAGAGCATACCAGATGTGCTAATATGCCACTCGTTCTGATTCCTCACTGCGGATCACAGTGTGGACCTTTCCGGTTACGAGTTTCACTCGTCTGATCCCTTGGGAGGATGATTCGAATGAAGGCTGAGATTCTAAAAAAATTCGAGGCAGAGATTAAAGCTTTAGATAAGGAGCTTAAGACTGATCTGCCGCGTGAAATTCAGCGAGCAAGAGAGCACGGAGACCTTCGTGAGAATGCTGAGTACCAAGCTGCTAAGGAACGTCAGCGCTTAGTAGAAGCTCAGATCAGTTTGCTGCAAAAACGGGTTTCTGAGATTTC
>CAZQMT010000099.1:0-4644 GCA_964594555.1 uncultured Vicinamibacterales bacterium | reverse complement strand
TGAGCGTGATTTCAGAGGATTGATGATTCGGCGTGATGAGAACATCTGATTTTGTGGCCGAATGGAAAAACTGAGTTTTCGGTGTGAGTTTATTGCAATCTGAGGAGGGGAAATGGCTCAAGCGAGGTCTTTGTTTATTGTTGTGCTATTCGTATTCATTACGGGTTTTTCGGTCGAGCATATACAGGGAACAGCCGTTATTCAGCGGTCGTCTATGCAGCAAGGAGAGGCCGCCGCTCGTTACGAATCTGAAATGAAGAAGCTACGTCCAATTCCAGCACTTGATAGTGTCTGGATGGAGGAGCTCACATGGATGGAGGTTCGTGATGCTATTAGAGACGGTAAAACGACTGCGTTGATTTTAACAGGTGGCGTGGAATCTAATGGTCCATACCTTGCTACTGGTAAGCATAATTATGTTTTGAGGTTGACAGGTGAGTCGATTGCTCGATCTCTTGGGAATGCATTGATCGCTCCAATCGTTACACTTGAACCCGGCCGTCCAGAAAGTCCGTTTGTGCCGCCGGGTAGCGTATTCCTTTCTAAGGAGACGTACAAGGCTGTACTGAAGGACATGGCGACGAGTTTAAAATCAATGGGTTTTATAAACGTCATATTTATTGGAGACAGTGGTGGAAATCAGCGGCCGATGCGAGAGGTTAGTGAGATGCTTAACACCGAGTACGAGGCTGACCAGGCTCGCTTCTATTTTATCCCAGAGTATTACGACTATCCGGCTGTTCGCCGATTTGTGAAATCAAGAGGTATTCCAGAGGAGATGGATCCGAATGAGAGTAGAGGGTCCGATGGTATACACGAGGAGTATGGGATCGACGCCCTCATGATGCTTGTCGATCCGAGTACGGTCAGGCTCGAACAACGTATTGAAGCTGACTTAGCCACGATCAACGGGATTAGTCTATTGCCAATCGATAAAACGTTAGCGATGGGTAAAGAAATACTTGGGCTACGAGTTAAGACTACTGTCGCCGCGATTCAAAATGTGGTTGTTTCGGAGAAGTCAGAATAGCCATTAAGGTTTTAGTCTGGCTGAGTGATTAATTTCCTGACCTCGCGTATGGCATTAAGTCCATGAATGTCGTGTTCGAGGAGGGGGATGGCTACGCGGGGTATATTTGTAAAGGTTCGATCGATTTCTTTTCGGTGAATCTGTTCCTGTCTGTGCCGAGCTTGCAGAAACTTATCAGTCGATCCATCAGGCAGTACACGGTTGATGATGAGCGTAGATACTGGGATGTCGAAGCGTCCGAGGAGATCGGCCACGCGAGTACTCTCAAGAATTGACAGTTTGTCTGGATTAACTACCAGCGTGAAAGCAGTCGCTTCAGCGTTGGTTAGTTGTTCACGGGCGACTAAGAATTTACGTCGCCTGGTTTGAAGAATATTGTTGAGTTTGTTTTCAAGTCCTCTGTCTGTATCGTTCTCATCGTCGTCGATAAGAGACAGGGCATCGGTACTCTTCTTGCCGCCTCCGAGATGCTTAAGAACAGACGAAAGGCGTCTGGAACGATCGTGATGTCGTAGAAGTCCGGCGGTCCATGCTCCCATAATCTCTGGTAGTGATAGCAGGCGGACAGTATGTCCACTTGGTGCGGTGTCGAAGATGACGATGTCATACTGGTCACCATCACGTCCCATAAGTTCAGCAACACGCTCAAGCAGTGCTGCTTCTGTCGCACCAGGTGCGTAAAGCGCCAAGTCTAGTTGTCGTTCGATCTCGTCGTAAAGACTTGGATGTACAAGTAATTTCATCTGATTTTTGACGGTTCGAATATGTTGTGTCGCTTCAGTCTCAGGATTGATCTCGAGTCCCCAAAGATTCTGATCGAGTTCTTGTGGAGAGCTGCCAATTGTGCGTTCAAAGATGTCACTGAGTGAGTGGGCGGGATCGGTCGAGACGAGCAGGCAGGATTGTCCTCGGTCGGCTGCGGAGACGGCGAGTGTCGCAGCCATCGTAGTTTTGCCCACGCCGCCTTTTCCTCCGACGAACACCAAGTGGTGTGCTAGTAGATCTTTAAGGACTGATTCTTCCCCTGGCATAAATGAATTATGAATTATACGGATATTGAGATGGGAGAAGTCAGCAACAGCGGAAGTGGTCTAGGGGAGAGTGTTCCATGCCCATTCTCGTATGCCATTCATGAAAGCGCTCTAGAAGAACTGGTTGTAGTTCAAGGGTGTAGTAGGTTGCAGGATTAGGTATTCCCATGAGTTCACCGAAAACAAACAGCATAAACAGGTCGTCTTCATCTCGTTTTGCACGTGCCACGGCCCCACGATAAGGAGATACGTAGTAATCGGTGAGGAGTGAACTCAAAGTGTCGACAAATTTTCTAAAGCTCGAGACGGTCATAGAGGTTTATGGATTCTTAAGCGTTGGTTGCTGATGCTTGTAACGGTTCTGATTTAGCAGTTTTAAACGCTGAAATTGCTTCTAGCATTACAAAGATTGCAGCAACGATAATGACGAGATCAACGAACACTAGGAAGTACTTGCCTGTGCTATAGAGAGCCCACAGCTGATACAACGCGCTCATGAATGCCATGCCAGTAATAAACACCATTGGGGTCAATGTGTAACGCGATGGCCGACCGAACCGAACGAGCATCACACTGATAACGAGCAGGGTGATGCCGGCGAGTAACTGGTTTGTTGTTCCGAAAAGTGGCCAGATTAGCATGCCCCCTGTACCATCGGCCCCACCCGCGCCGAAGGCGAGTACCAGGCAGGTACCCACGGCAAGAAAAGTGGCTACATAACCGTTCTGTAGGGGGCTGATACGGTAAATTGCTCCCCATTCTTGGATGATGTAACGTTGGAGGCGAACTCCTGAATCCATGGTCGTACCGGCGAATAGTACTCCCATGACAGTCAAGAGAGTTACTGCAAATGAGCGAGGTAGACCGAGTCCGTTTGAGGCAATTGTGGCTCCACCCTGGACAAAAGACGCCATGCCGCCTGCGCCGAAAGTTGAGTATGTGGCTTCCCAATCTGCCAAGGTACTAAAGCCTGCTGTGGCCGCGATGATTGTGATTAGTGCGAGGCTGCCTTCGCCTACAGAACCTAAATAGCCCACAAATCTAGCATCAGTTTCTTTGTTAAGTTGTTTTGATGTGGTGCCTGAGCCGACGAGGCCATGAAAACCAGAAATGGCGCCGCATGCGATCGTTACAAACAGTAGTGGTATAAGAGGTGGTGTCGCATCAGGCAAATTCTGGTTGAAGGCCGGTGCCACAATTTCAGGCCTGGCGATAAACACAGCAGTGTAGAGTACCCCGAGGCCGACGAATAGCTGAATGCCGTTGATGTAATCACGTGGTTGGAGGAGGAGCCAGACGGGGAGCATTGACGCCACGGCTGCGTACAAGAACAAAATCACAATCCATTGGGCGCCACTACCAAGACCCAAAAACTGCTCAGGAAGCGCAACTGGCATGAGATCCCCAACATAGATCAAGGAGTAAAGCACAATGATGCCGACAATGGTTGGCCATAGGATCGGGACGCGTACCCGATAGATTAAGACGCCAATCACGAGCGCAACAGCTATCGCACTCCAAGAGGGTATAACGCTGCTCGGTGTTGCTGTTAGTGCAGAGGAGATAACGACGGCGAAGACTGCATTCACCATCAACAAGAGTAGGAATATTACGATCATGAAGAGTGTTCGTGCGCGCTGGCTCACGACATCGCCAGTTAAAGATCCCATAGAGCGCGCTTTATTTCTAATACTGGCCCAGATCGAACCAAAGTCGTGGACGCCAGAAAATAAAATAGTGCCGAGAACGACCCAGAGAAATGCTGGCACCCAGCCCCAAATAACGGCGATTCCTGGTCCGACGATTGGTGCGGCACCAGCTACAGTTGTGAAGTGGTGTCCCCAAAGGACAAATCGATTGGTTGGTATATAGTCGATGTCGTCTCTCATCGTGTGTGCGGGCGTCTGGCGAGAGGGATCGAGCTGATAAATTTTCTCAGCTATGAAACGTGAGTAGAAACGATAACCGAGATAAAAAGTAATCAAGCCAGTAAGAGCAAGAAATATGGCGTTCAGCTTACACCTCCTAAGTTTTTAAGCCGGTGAGATTCCAGTAGGGTAAGATGTCGGCGTCCAAATATCAACGCCATTTTTGCTCTGCACGATGTTCTCTTTCGCACTTTTACGGCAACGGGATTTTTTAACAGCTTACGCAGTTGTGGTTATTTCTTGCACCAAGTTTCTCAAGTAATTCAACTGTTTCGAAAAACGGTTGTGTCCGCTGAACAGGACCGTTCGCGATGTCTACGGTTGTCATTCCATGGCGGCTTACCGCTGTGACATCAGCTCCTTTTTCAACAAAGTAGAGAATTAATTCGTTGTCGCCTCTGGCTGCAGCATGGTGAACTGGTGTAAAGCCATTATGATCCCGAGCGTTGACATCGGCCCCGAGTTCCTCAACGAGAAATTTTATTGCCGGCATCCAGCCGTCTGGTACATGCCTATGAGAATTTGCCGCGAACCCTTGGCCGTAACCTACACCAGAAGCTGCATGGATTGGATATACAGCGGGCCCACCGTACGGAATTGGTGCGAGTCCTGAGTGATCCACGTCCTGGTTTGGAAGTCCTGTGCGGAAACGTCT
>CAZQMT010000098.1:0-4879 GCA_964594555.1 uncultured Vicinamibacterales bacterium | reverse complement strand
CTTTTAAAATTAAACGACATCTTTCCAGAGGGAATTGAAATACCAACCCTATACCCCGGCAGACAGATCGTTCACCTGCCAACCGTGAAGACACACGGTCATGCGGTAACCACTGGCGCGGTCAAAAACTCCTTTGGTGGGCTACTAAAAGAAGTTCGCCACTACGCCCACAAGTACATGCATGAAGTTCTCGTTGATCTTCTCTACATGCAACGCGAACTCCACCCTGCAGTATTCACGGTGATGGACGGAACCGTATGTGGAGATGGGGCAGGACCACGAACAATGATCCCGAGAATTCACAATTTCATCCTTGCCTCGGCAGACTCAGTCGCAATCGATGCTGTTGCCGCCAAGATCATGGGGGTTGAACCAATGTCGATCCCGTTTCTTCGTATGGCTCATGAACGAGACTTAGGTGTCGCCGAACTCCGTGACATCGAAATCGTCGGCGAGGACATTTCGGAAGTGAATTTTGGCTTTAAAACACGTAAATCTCTCGTTATCTGGGGCGATCAACTCATTAGAAAGGGATGGCTGCGTCCTTTAGAACGACTACTCCTCCATTCCCCTTTAGTCGTTTGGGCACCATTTGCATCCAACGTTTATCACGACTGTCTCTGGTATCCTACAATTGGCAAGATGAGAATCAGTGAATTTATGAAAACCGAATGGGGCCAATTATTTAAAACTTACAATTAGGCGACGGTTAAACTATCTTTGATGCCTAAATAAACACTCGGACAGAAACTAAAACTAGCAGCTCATACACATGGAAGATTTCAACATTCGTTCAGACTCCGTCGACGTCGAAGCAATCATGCAACGGATCAGAGCCTTGATCAAAGAGAAACGTGGCGTCGACTACACAGAAAAAGAGATCCGAGCAATTGCCCACGCAAAGCTTGAAAAGTTTCTCGATCCGGATAGTGTGCGCTCAGATCTGATTGAGCATTACCAAAAGCTCAGACCTTCAGGAGATCTTCTACATAGAAACTTCGAGTTCGGCGACAGCACTATCTATGAATCATCACACAGCATTGTTGGCCCACTCATCAGATTTGTCAGGCGCATCTTAAACCCAGTTCTTAAATTATTTTTCAATCCTAACCCAATCATCCGCGCGCTTCGCATGCAAAGCCAGATCAATAAAATCGTACCCTCTGATCCAACCCTTACCTACGAGATCCTCAACAATCTTGTCGTCGAAACCACCAAACTCGGTATCGAGGTCAAAAATTTAAAAATGCGCCTCGAGTCACTCTCTAGTCGACTCGATTTTGACGAACGACGCGCCCGGGCTCTCGAAAACGTGGTCGAGTACAAGCCGACCACTTCAACCGTGTACAGCAAGGACCAAAACCAACCTGCAAGTGAAAAATCTCGTACACGTCGAAGGAGACGTAGGGGTCGTCGTCGGAGTCAAGCACCCATTAAAAACGAGGAAGTCAAAACCTCAACCGAAGCTCCTGAAAATGACTCGCCCGAGAGCGCCAAAACGTCACCTTCCCCGGAAACCAACACCGAGACAGATAAGAACGAACCGTGAAGGTTGCAGTCGTCGTCCAGCGCTACGGCATTAACATTAATGGTGGAGCCGAGCTTCACGCGCGCTACGTTGCTGAACACCTCGCCAAACACATCGATGTCGAGGTTCTTACGACATGTGCAACAGACTATGTAACTTGGCGAAACGAACTTCCATCTGGAATCGACCAAGTCAATGGAATAACGGTACACCGCTTCCCAGTTAAGCAGGAACGTGACATTAAGGATTTCAGCAAGCAGTCCGCCAAGGTCTTCTCACATACACATTCCATGGCCGATGAACTCCGGTGGTTAGAAAGCGAAGGACCAACAAGCACAGCGCTAATTGAACATATCCAAAACCACAAGGACAACTGGGATTATTTAATCTTCTTCACCTATCGCTATTATCAAACCTATCACGGTGTTCGAAAAGCAGCTTCCCGATCAATCCTAGTTCCAACAGCTGAACGAGATGCCGCAATCGGTGTAAGTTTATTCGGCTCGAGCCATTATGTATAACTCCTTCGAAGAGCGCGCTTTAATTCAGAAGCTCACAGGCAACGTGAATGTTCCGAGTGAAGTTGTTGGTGTCGGATCTGAGATTCCTTCTACGGCCGATCCATTACGTTTCAGGAAAAAATTCGGCGTCGACTCAAGATTTGCGTTGTACGTAGGTCGTATCGACAAAAACAAAGGCTGCGAAGAACTGTTTCATTTTTTTTCTCGCTACGTAATGGTTTATCCGAGTGGTCTGTCACTCGTACTTCTTGGACGTTCAATCATCGATATTCCATCAAATCCAAAAATCCATTCACTCGGTTTCGTGTCAGACCAAGATAAATTCGACGCACTCGCCGCTGCAGATCTACTCATCATGCCGTCCTACTATGAAAGTTTGTCTATGGTATTGCTAGAGTCCTGGGCGCTCGGACGACCTGTCCTAGTAAATGGCCACTGTGATGTTCTACGCGGCCAATGTATTCGTAGTAATGGCGGACTGTACTACGAAAACCATGATGAGTTTGTCGAATCCCTCAGGCTAATGGAACAAGACCGGTGTCTAAAAGTTGCTCTCGGCCAGAACGGCCAAGACTACTTTCAACAGCACTATGCTTGGCCCGTCATTGAACAGAAATATCTCTCTATACTCGATCAGCTTCAGCAGGAAGATGCATCAGGTGTCTCTAACAGACAGATTGAACCGCTTCCCGGATGGCTCGGTCGCCGTAAAACCAATCTACCCCCGGCTGAGCAGATCGTGAACAATATCCCAAGAGGCCACGTCTCACTTGGAAGTTCAATACCAACTTCAAGTGAGCCAACTCGTTCACAATGACTAACGCTTCGCCTAAGATTCATCAAGTATTAGCGACACTTGGATATGGAGACGCCATCGGCCACGAGGCACTCGGAATTCAGCGCGCTCTCAGAAATGCCAACTTCGAATCAGATATTTTTGTCGAAACCGCCGATCCAAGAGTTGAGTCGTTAACACGAGATTTTCGTGATTTACTCGATGTGAATGACCCCGAGACTATCCTAATCCACCATTTCTCGATCGGTTCAAAAGCATCTAGGGTTGCTTTCGCGCTACAGAAAAGGATGATTCTTGTTTATCACAACATCACCCCTCCTGAGTACTTCCTTGATGTACACCCCCTACTAGTTCGTCAATGTTACCGTGGCCGTCGCGAACTCAGTGCATACGTAAATCGCTGTACGTTGGCACTAGGTGATTCTGAATACAACAGACTCGAATTAGACTCATTGGGCTTCAAGAATACAGGCGTCCTTCCTGTCGTATCAGATTTTACTCATCTCGAAGTTGAGTCGAATCCATTCGTAGCAAAATGCTTTGATGACGACTGGACCAATATCCTCTTCGTCGGAAGAATCATACCCAACAAGCGCATCGATGATCTGATTCACTGCTTCAACGCATATAAACGCATCAATCCACAATCACGTCTACTAATTGTCGGATCCTACGCAGGATTTGAATACTATCTTGCGACGCTGCATTATCTAGTAGCTACCACCGGCGTCTCAGACGTGCATTTCATTGGTCAAGTCTCGAACGAAGAACTGACGTCATACTACGATATTGGGGATCTCTATTTTTGTGCCAGCGAACACGAAGGTTTCTGTGTTCCGCTAGTTGAGGCTTTCTTTAAACGTTTACCCGTACTGGCGTATGCATCAACTGCAGTACCAGCTACGATGGATGGTGGTGGTATTCTGTACGATACCAAGGATCCCATGAGCGTAGCTTCACTCATGGAAAACATTCTTACCAACACGTCGTTACAAGAGAAAATCCTCGAATCACAAGATATTGCCTTACAACGCCTGCTAGATAAAGATTTCGACGCCACACTGCTTTCATTCGTCAGGCAGGTAATGGCTACCCCATACCAACAGGAGTGTCGCGTCACCTCTGATTTTTGGGATCAGCTCGCTCTGGCTGACAAGCTTGAGGATTTGCGAATATATCGGCCAGGAATCTTCCGCGCACTTCCGGCCCAATCATCACATTTAAAAACATCTTTATCCGTAGTGTCAGACGGAAAACGATAGAGAATTTATTACGAATTCGATCAACATGATAATTAACCAGTGGGTTCCGGCTGCTCATCGCGGTGACGCCATCGGGGATAGCGCAAGGCGTACACGTGACTTACTCAGACTACGGGGGCACATCTCGGAGCTCTACGCTTTGACAATTGACGAAGATCTCAAGGGAAATGTTCGTTCATTCAATGACCCAGAATCTCAGAAAGGCGACATTACAGTTTTTCATTTCGCAATGCCCTCTCCCATGACCACTGCGTTCACCAAACTTCCTCATGGTCGGGTACTGCAGTACCACAACATCACTCCGGCACATTTTTTCGCACCGTACGATACAAATCAATTTCGATTAGCTACTCTTGGAAGACAAGAACTACGAACGCTCGTAGGTCACGTAGACCTCGCTCTCGGTGACTCAGAATACAACCGGCGAGAACTTGAGCAAATGGGTTTTATTTCAACTGGGGTCTTCCCTATCGCCGTAAACACTGAGCGCCTCACTAATGCACCAAGACGCCCGGCACTGGAACAGACCCTTAACGACGGCGTAGTAAACTTTCTCTATGTCGGACGAATCGCACCGAACAAATGTATTGAAGATTACATCCGTCTTGCAGAACACTATAAACGAAATGTCGATGCCAACTACCGATTCCTATTTGTAGGACGTCAGGACGCTGTTCCTAACTATCACGAAACATTACAAGCGCTCATGCTTAAATTCAAAATCCCCCAGGAACGTTTTTTGTTTACCGGCTCAGTCCCAGATGTAGATCTT
>CAZQMT010000097.1:0-5925 GCA_964594555.1 uncultured Vicinamibacterales bacterium | reverse complement strand
TTTTGGCAAGAAACATGTGTGGTTCTTAGTAGAAAAATCGAGCTTTGGTACGTGCTACACTCCGGATGATTTTGTTTACATGGGTCGGGATCTGACAGGAGAGATGTCCGAGTGGTTTAAGGAGCACGCTTGGAAAGCGTGTGTAGGGGGAACTCTACCGTGGGTTCGAATCCCACTCTCTCCGCCACCATAGTGAAAGCGGTGTTCAAGGGCTACGTTAGTTAATTGACTGACGATTCAGTCCTCAGGCTTGTCGATTACGAGGTAGTGTTTTACTATGAACGAATATATTCGTGGTACTAGAATTAAATTTTTGAATACGAACATCGTGCGAGTAGGTGACTAAAAATTTCAAGTAAAGTTGTGTTGTCGACGAGCTACTGTGCTGGGTCGCACCGCGGCTCGGATCCTATGCAATCTCAGTCTATGAACCGCGTCAGAGCCGGAAGGCAGCAGCGCTAAGTGGTCGCTGGTATGTGCCGTAGGGTGCTCCGAGTCGCGGTGGGATTCGGCGCTGAGCTCGTTATCGTTCATTGTTATCCGTCTTAGCCTTCAAGTGTCCTATCAAGTTCTCGCTCGAAAGTGGCGTCCACAACGCTTCGATGAAGTGATTGGGCAAGTAGGTGTTACTCAGACGCTGAGAAATGCCATTACTGGTAACCGCTTGGCACACGCGTATGTGTTCGCTGGACCTCGAGGTGTCGGTAAGACGACAACCGCTAGAATTCTGGCACGCGCACTAAATTGTGTTGAAGGTCCAACACCAGAGCCCTGCGGGGTCTGTGACGCGTGTGTAGAGATTTCGGCAGGTCGTGACATTGATGTCTTAGAGATTGACGCTGCTACTCACACACAGGTTGAAAATATCCGTGAAGTGATCATTGCCGGACTAGCCATGGCGCCAGTTCGGGATCGCTATAAAGTTTTCCTCATCGATGAAGTTCATCAACTATCTAACCACTCGTTTAACGCTCTTTTAAAGTCTATTGAAGAGCCGCCACCGCATGTGATCTTCATGATGGCAACGACTGAACTCAGGAAAATTCCTGAGACTATTCAATCCCGGTCACAAGTATTTGAATTTAGAACCATTTCTTCACGAATGATCGCCGAGCAATTACGAGCGATTGCACCAAAAGAGGATATTTCGATCGATGAGTCTGCGCTTGCACTATTGGCACGTTCAGCCGAAGGTAGCATGCGCGATGCTCAAAGTGCTCTTGATCAGGTTATCGCCTTTGCTGGAAAGACGATTACGGCTGATGATGTTTCTACGGTACTTGGTATTGTCGGCCGCGATCTTCTACTCGACATCATGGACGCGGTAGCGGATGAGCAAGGTCCGGTGTTGTTCGAACTGGCTGGGAGAGCGGTCGAATCTGGTTATGACTTACGAGTGGTATGTCGTGAATTGTCACGTTTGAATCGTGATTTGCTGCTTGTTTCTTTAGATTCCTCAAGAATTACTGATCCAGACATCGCAGCAGAAAGTGAACATGAGCGTATTGGTGCTTTAGCCAAGAGATTCTCTCGAGAGGATTTGATGCGTGCGTTTGATCTACTTGCGCGTGCAGAAGCAGAGATCAGAACAGCGTCACAGCCTCGCTACCATCTAGAAATGGCATTAGTTCGATGGATGCATCTACGTAAGCTCGTCCCTCTTGCCAATATTATTAATCAATTTAAGGGGCGTGATCCGTCGCCATCAAAGGCGGGGCAGTCATCTTCGCCAAGTCCAACAAAACGTACGGTGAATGTTCCTTCTAAGTCTGCTTCTGTCGAAAAACGGTCTTCGTCAGCATCGACGTCGGCAACGTCTCAGGCTAAGCGATCGAAAAGTAAGAATGTATCGCCGTCAACTATGCATAAGGCTGATGATGACGCGATGAGTCTAAAAGAAGCGATTCTGAAAGAGATTCAGCGTTCTAAGAAATTGCTGTACGGTACAGTTGTTGCGCAAGCAGAAAAGATCGATGTCGAGCCAAACTTAGTCACGTTCACTTTCGCGCCAGCACATCGGACTTTAAAGTCACAACTTGAGAGGAATCGTACATGGATCTCCGATGTTGCCAGCAAATTAAGTGAACAAAAGGTCAGGGTCGACGTGGTGGAATCTGATTCTCCTCCAGGTTCCTTGGTTGAGACTACACCTCAATCAACCGAGGAGAAGGCAGTTGATTCTGGTGAAACTTTAAAGAAACAGGTGATGAAGGATAAAGGGGTTCAAGCGGTGCTCGATGTATTTGATGCTGAGATTCGCGAAGTTGAAGAGATTTAATCTAGATAGGGTGAAGCTATGAATATTCAGGAAATGATGAAGCAGGCCCAGCAGATGCAGGCACGTCTACAGAAGCAGATGTCTGAGACACGTGTCGAAGCTACCGCTGGTGGAGGCATGGTGACGGTCGTGATGAATGGAGCCAAACAGCTCCAAAGCCTGACGATTGATCCAGATGTGGTGTCCAAAGAGGATATTGAAATGTTACAAGATCTCATTCTTGCAGCTGTAAATGATGCGCATCGAAAAGTTGACGAAGCGATGTCTGAACAGATGGGTGGAATGATGGGGGGAATGAAGCTCCCTGGAATGCCTTAATGAATCAGCTGGATCCCTTGGCTCGTTTAATCGAAGAATTTCAGCGGCTGCCTGGCATTGGTGCCAAGAGTGCACAGCGCCTTTCATATTACATTCTTCGGAATCCGCGCGTGGATGCAGACCGTCTCTGTGAGGCGATCCGAGAGGTTAAAGATAGCGTAACGTACTGTTCTGTTTGTAGCAGTATTACTGATGTTGAGCCTTGTCGTTATTGTAGTGATTCAGAACGAGACCGACGTGTAATCTGCGTGGTTGAAGAACCTGAAAATGTTAATGCCATAGAAAAAATCCGTGATTTTAAAGGTTTATACCATGTACTTCTTGGTTCACTTTCACCGCTTCATGGTGTGGGGCCAGAAGATCTTAATATTAAGAGTTTGTTGACACGTGTTGAGGATGGAAGTGTCGACGAAGTAATCCTAGCTACCAATCCGAACGTCGAAGGTGAAGCGACTGCTATCTATTTGGCGAAGTTACTTAAACCACTTAGCGTACGCGTTACTAGAATCGCCATGGGGGTTCCGGTTGGTGGCGACTTGGAATATGCCGACGAAATAACAATGCAAAAGTCGCTCGAAGGACGACGGGAGTTGTGAGCCCCTTCGGTGACGAGTGCGCCATTGCGATCATGGCCAAGTCACCCAGTGAGAATCTTTCGTCTATTAAGACCCGTTTGATTCCAGTAATCCCGTCTTCAGAAGACAGAGCTGTCCTTTATACAGCCTGGCTTAAGGATCTAATTGTGCGTTGTCGAAGTCTTTCAGGCGTACGCTTACGTGTAGCCTACACGCCTGAGGGTGGAAGTTCTGGTTTTTCTGATCTTGGCATCCGTCTCAACGAACTGTTGCCACAGCGAGGCAACGATCTCGGAGAACGTGTATGCCATGTGTTCGATGATCTTTTTTCTTCTGGATTTTCAAGTGTTGTAATTATTGGATCAGATATTCCAACTCTACCGTTGAATCATCTTCTTGATGCTTTTACTGCGTTGGTTAGTCCAGAAGAACCTAAAAAATCGGTTAAACGAGTTGTCCTGGGGGAATCTGATGATGGAGGGTACCATCTGATCGGTCTTAATGCTGGTTCGGCACGTCGAGCTCCTCCTGAGTTGTTTCTCAACATCCGTTGGAGTACACCGTTCGTGATGTCGGATACTGTAAAAGCCTCGGTTGTGGCTGGCTTGTCGGTAATACGAATCGCATCGTGGTACGATGTCGATAACGAACACGACCTCGAAAGACTCGGCAGAGATTTTTCTGAAGATACGGATTTGGCAGATTCATCTGAGACTGCGAGGGTCTTATCTCGTCTTCTTTTAAAGATTCCTGGTTTCCCGAGAAGTAACTTTGGCGAGTAGTGTTTTGATAGAAGTTTTGTGTTTGATGAGTAGCACGATTCCAAGACTTGACCAGCAAAGCACTCGTGCTTTTCTAACGATTGCTAGTGTTACGCCGACAGTTATTCCGTAACCGAGAACTTGGGACACAATTCCAGTGCCCACTTCGTCGACGCCAAGTCGAAACGGTACAAATTTAAAGATAACGTTGATGGCTCGATTAACAGACTCAAGAATAAATGCTGTTGTCAGAGTTGGAACCACAGAATCTCCTAGAAGAGCAAGCGTTATGTAGGTTTCTGCTGTGCCTGCGACATGAAAGATTAGCTCGAGAAGTGATAATTCAAGTAGGCGTTTAGGGTTTTTTTTATAAATTTTAAAGATTCGTTCCTCGGTGGTTCGGATGTCTTCGACATAGCTTTCCAAGAACGAACCGACCGAGCCTAGCTTAGTCAGTTTTGAGACCAATCCGGTGACTACCTTTGGTTCGGCTCGGATAAGCCAAGCCCCGCCAAGCGCTAGGCTCACGAAGCCAGAGAGCGCGACCATGGTGATGATCTGAAGTCCCTCAGGGAGGGGATAACTTAGTATAAAGACTGCTAGACCGCATGCGATCAGAATGGCGACTGACAGGGCATACAGGATCTGTTCGGCTGCGAGTGCTGAAAATGCAACCAGTGGAGGCACCCAATTCCCTACGAATGTGGCTTTGGATGGTTCGCTTAACAAGAGACCGAGTGGTGTGATGTTACCGAGCGCTTCCCCGGTGGTACGTGCCGCGAGTGCGTCGCCGAAGGGTAGATGATATGGTGGTTCGATCGAACGAATCCAGGCAGTAGTTCTCGTGAGTTCACGTATTCCAGAGAGTATAAGGATCAGAAAAAATCCAAGTCCAACACGTTGAAGGCCTTCGAGTATTTCTCCGATTCCTGCTTGATGGACGGTATAGACGAAGAGAGCTAAGCCGATAGTTACAGTAAAAAAGCTAACTATCGTTCCGATTAGTGGCGAGGTTTTAGATCGTGGCGTCATTGAGGCTTTGTTTGGCTTCCCTTGATGTTTAGGATGCTATCAATTACGTACGAAAAAGTATCCGATAGTACGTGTTAGCCTGTCCAGCTTAGCGGATCGTCGAATATTTCGCAGTTCTTAGACTTTGGAACCCCTCCACGTGTTTCCCTTGCGGCTGTTTAACAGGGTCGTCATAATCGCTCACACATGTTGTCTGGTATCTATGAGTTGCCGGTTGCGGTCATTGTTATTGGGAGTGGGCTTTTAGCGTGCTTTTTCGGTAATCGGCTATTTAGGCTCGTTATTAGTGTCTACGGATTTATTTTCGGCGTTTATTTGACGGACTTAGTCTTTGAGGTGACCGAGACAACTTGGATTATTATTACGAGTATTTTAGGAGGTTTGTCTGGGGCTCTAATCTTTTGGTCTGTCTATCTGTTCGTAGTGGCACTTGTTGGTGCAGGACTCAGCGTGCTGATTACAGATTTCGTGTTTAGATATTTTGAGTATGAACTAAAGCTTGGGATTGTTGTGGTAGCAGCAATTTTTGGTGCTTATATTTCATTTCGATTGCAGCGTATGGCCGTGATCTTAGGTACAGCGTTCGGTGGTGCTTGGACCGTGCTCGTTGGTATTTCACTTCTTGGATTTATCCCAGACATGACTCTCTCTTTCAATCAATTTTTTGATAACTTCTCAGTTGGTCTAGAATTTGCCCCTGAGTGGGTCAAGGGATTTTGGCTGATTCTTAGTGCTTTAGGGGCACTGTTACAGATCCGAATGTCGAAATCAATTTGGTGAGCGAGGTCTTTCACTGTTTTAAGTGTTGAACCTGAGTGAAATTAATAGTTTTCAAGTTGTGTTAAAAAGTCCGTTTGTCGTTTGGCTAGTGACCATGGTTACGTTATTGACTGCTGTGAAGGTTTTATTGAATTTGACCCAAAAAACTGCTTTCGTTACCATATTCTCCAGCGTTGACTTA
>CAZQMT010000096.1:1262-6135 GCA_964594555.1 uncultured Vicinamibacterales bacterium | reverse complement strand
GCTGATACTCGACGGGCTGTGCTTGCACGTTCTATCTAGTTTTCAAAGAGCCAGAAGATTTACCCAAAAAAAACAGGATAACCGATGGATACTACTACTACACACATTAAAAATCAATTAAAATTGACTAATTAGTTAGACAAACCGCGCTATACGACATCGAGCTCAATCGATTTCCGCCCCACTCTAACGGTGTATCGATTTCCCCGCGTCAGATGTTCCTGCAACGGCGCAAGCGGTGAGCTAATTTTTTCATCATTGAGCCTTACCCCGCCTTGCTTGATCTTGCGCACCGCCTCGCTATTAGACGTTGCTAAACCAATATCGACTAACAACTTACTCCAAGATCTCGGCTCGTCAGGCAACTGCCACTGCACAACCTGGATATCTCTAGGGGGTTCTCGACGTGAAAACACACGCTCGAATTCAAGCTCAGCCGCTTTCGCAGCATTTTCTGAGTGAAAATCACTAACGACAAGCTTCGCCAAATCCATTTTGGCTCGCTTTGGATGCAAAGTACTTGCCTCTACTGCATCACGCTTGATTTGTAAGTCCTCATTGCTAATGTCAGTGAGTAATTCGTAGTACTCCCACATTAGCGTGTCTGAGACGGACATAAGCTTGCCAAACATTTCGACAGGTGCCTCATCCACCCCTATGTAGTTACCCGAGCTCTTCGACATTTTCTCTACCCCATCGAGTCCGACGAGTAGTGGTACCGTCAAGACCACCTGTGGCTCTAAATCAAAAGAAGGCATGATGTCGCGACCGACATTCAAGTTAAAGAGCTGGTCTGTTCCGCCGATCTCAATGTCAGCTCCCAGGCATACAGAGTCGTAAGCTTGTGCTAACGGGTAAAGAAACTCGTGAATCGCAATCGCTTTGCCAGACTGGAACCGACGCTTAAAATCACGCCTCTCAAGCATCTGGGCCACGTTATACCTGGCCGTCAGACGAATCCAATCTTCGCTCCCAAGTTTACCCAGCCACCTACTATTAAAATCAATAACTGTAGAGTCTTGACGAAGTAGTTTAAAAATTTGCGACTTATAGGTTTCAGCGTTGGTCTTGATATCATCGCGACTAAGCGGAGGCCTCGTCTTCGAACGCCCTGTCGGATCGCCGATGAGGCCCGTGAAGTCTCCGATTAGAAAGACAACTTTATGCCCAAGATCCTGAAAGTGCTTCATCTTTCGAATAAGCACCACATGACCGAGATGAAGATCAGGCGCAGTCGGATCAAACCCAACTTTTACGACTAGGGGCTTTCGCTCCGTTATCGCTCGTTGCAGTTTTTTTCGCAGTTCAACCTCACGTACCACGTCGACACAACCTTTGGTAACGTAAGAGACTTGCTCTTCGACGGTCATAGAATCAAGTGAAGGCATATCTATAATGCAATCTTTAGAAAACTCAAAAGTCACTTTCCCAGAATCACCTAACTCCTGCTACTATAAACTACTGACATGGATCTAGGTTGGTCTGCGCGTCACCTCACGCGCCGCCAGCTGCTCCGAGCACTTGCAGCTACTGGCGCAAGTAGCCTGGCTGGAAGCGCTGGGTATGGCTACCTTGTCGGGAGACATCAGGTTCAAGTCACTCGCGCATCATTACCTATCTCTGGCCTTCCAGACAGCATCGTCGGACTCAAAATTGGACTTCTCACGGATCTCCATTACAGCCAGAGTGTACCAGCTGAGAACATTCAGGCCGCCGTCGAATTACTCATGAATGAAAAACCTGACCTCATAGTACTCGGTGGAGACTACATCACTGCCTTCGATACTCGCTTTGCAGAACCTGTCGCTGAAATCCTTGCTCCACTCTCAGCACAACATGGGGTTTACGCTATTCTCGGAAACCACGACGATGAAAACATCGTGCCAGCCTCACTTGCCACTAAAAAAATTCAGGTCCTTAAGGATGCACGAACCCAGATCAGCATTCGCGGGGAAAAACTCGAAATTGCCGGCATTAGATTCTGGACTCGCCAACCATCCCAAATCGCACAAGTCCTTCGTGGTGCATCTGCCCCTGTATTACTCCTAGCACACGATCCGAGGCGACTAATAGAAGCTGCCGAGCTTGGTGTTTCACTTGTGCTCTCGGGCCACACTCACGGAGGCCAGGTCGCTCTACCAATCGTGGGCGAACTTGTGACACGCGGACGTCGTTTCCCTGCGCTATCTGGAATCACACGGCGAGACCGCACAACAATGTTCATCAGTCGAGGCGTGGGAACCGTTTACCTACCCATTAGACTGAATTGTCCACCAGAGGCAGCTATTCTGACTCTCGAACGAATGGCAGATGTCTAAAAGTGATCCTCAGTCAGGCAGGTAACGACGGCCTTCCAAGTGGAAGCGCCCATCCAAAACCCTAGCGATAGCTTCAGGGTAGAGACGATGTTCTTCAACAAGAATCCGCGAAGCAAGAGTCTCAGGTGTATCATCGTCGAGCACTGGAACCACCGCTTGAAGTACGACCGGGCCTGCATCAAGGGCCTCAGTTACGACATGCACTGTCGCACCAGAGAACTTCACACCATAATCGCACGCTTGCCTCTGCGGTTCGAGTCCAGGGAATGCAGGTAGCAGCGAGGGATGAACGTTGAGAATGGCGTTAGGAAACGCCCGCAGCATCTTCGGTCCAACAATCTTCATAAATCCGGCCAGACATACCAGCCCGATGTCATACTTAAGTAACTCACTTGTAAGCGCATGATCGTACGACTCTTTGTTCTCGTGATCTCGATGGTCAAGCACTTTAGTTAAGATCCCAGCCGAACGGGCCCTTTCTAGACCCGCCGCATTGGCACAATTTGAAATCACAATGCTAATTTCAGCATCAAGACATCCAGCTTGAATAGCGTCAATAATCGCCTGAAGATTACTACCACGACCAGAAATAAGGACGCCGAGCCTTGCACCCATCTCAGTACTCGTCACAGACTTTGTTACATCGGTCACAGCTAACCATAGTGAACCACCCGATAGCCGTCTATAACACGTCCAATTAACCGTACATCCTCGACTCCGTGCTCACAGAGGAGAGTACTCATTCGCTCCACATTTTCAGATGCGCAGATCACTATCAATCCGATTCCCATATTAAAAGTTCGATACATTTCTTCAGTCGGTATCTGGCCACGCTTCTGTAGAAAGCTGAAGAGCCGAGGTGGCGACCAGGCATCCAAGCTAACATCCGCGGCACATCCAGAAGGTAAAATACGTGGAAGGTTCTCTGTGATACCACCACCCGTCACATGCGCCATCCCCTTTACGAGACCCTCACGTAATAATGGGCGAATGGCCGTCAGGTACGATCGGTGTGGCCTAAGTAGCGCTTCACCGATTGTCTCACCAAGCTCTGGCACTGTTTCATCAATCGAGAGTCCGATCTGATCAAATACGACACGCCTGGCCAACGAGTAGCCATTCGTGTGTAAACCATTGGAGGGTAGACCAATAAGCCGATCACCCGGAACAATATTGGCACCGTCTACAATACGATCTCGTTCAACTACACCGACAATGAACCCCGCGAGGTCATACTCACCGTCAGCATAAAACCCAGGCATCTCAGCCGTTTCACCACCCAAAAGCGAACAGTTATTTTCTGTACACGCCCGAACAAGCCCTTCAATCACCTCAACTGCTACATTGGCATTCAACTTTCCTGTAGCTAAATAATCCAAAAAAAAGAGCGGCTCCGCTCCCTGAACAAGAATGTCATTGACGCAGTGATTAACCAGGTCCTCACCTATCGTTCGATGCCTGCTCGCTAGAAAAGCGACCCTAAGCTTCGTGCCCACTCCATCGGCACTCGACACCAACACCGGATCACGGAAATTTGAAGCACCTAATTGGTATAGGCCACCGAATGACCCGATCTGAGAAAGTACGGCCGGCGTAAACGTGGTTTTGGCAAGCCCCTTGATACGCCGGACAACCTCATTGCCAGCTTCTAAATCAACGCCGCTAGACTTGTAGTCCATTGCTTAAAAAAGGGATAACTCCACCACGCAAAACCAGTGAGTCATACAATTAGTGTCTTGCAATTAGTGTCTTGAAAACACGAAGAACCTGATACTAACATCGTTGTCACTACAAATTACTCCGCAGGTGATTTCTACGACTTCACCTGACCACTACGATCATTGTTAAGTTTGAGTGCCAACTGAAGGTATGCCTCCTCATCTTTTGGAAATTCAACAGGGTATTCACCAGTGAAACAAGATCGGCAGTAGGACTCGCGTTTATCCTTAACCGAACCGAGAAGACCATCGAGACTCAAATAAGCCAAACTGTCAGCTCCCAAATATCCCCTGATCTCCTCAAGGCTGTTATTGGCCGCAATCAACTCGGAGCGCTGAGGCGTATCAATCCCATAGTAGCAAGGTGAGATCGTCGGTGGGCAGCCGATCCGCATGTGAACCTCTCGTGCTCCAGCTGAACGAACCATCTTGACGAGCTTTCGACTTGTGGTCCCACGAACAATCGAATCGTCAAATAATACAACCCGCTTACCCTCGAGAATGCTTCTGACCGGATTAAGCTTAACCTTAACGCCAAAGTGGCGAATAGCTTGTGACGGCTCAATAAACGTTCTTCCCACATAGTGATTCCGTATAAGACCCATCCGCATCGGCACTCCTGAAGCTTCTGAGTAACCGACCGCACCACATACACCAGAATCTGGAACGGGAACGATCACATCTGCCTCTACCTGTGACTCCGCAGCGAGTCGACGCCCTAGCTCTGTTCGAATATCGTTAACACTTTCGCCGAAAACATAACTGTCAGGTCGAGCAAAATAGACGTGTTCAAAAATACAGTGGGCCGTTTTACCAGCAGGGAACGGCTTAATTGAT
>CAZQMT010000096.1:0-1252 GCA_964594555.1 uncultured Vicinamibacterales bacterium | reverse complement strand
CACCTCGCCCGGTTCTACATCTCGAACATAGGTGGCACCAAGCAAGTCGAGTGCACAAGTCTCCGAACACACAATTGAGGCATCTCCAAGACGCCCCAATGCAAGCGGACGAAAGCCATGTGGATCGCGTACGGCAATTAGTCGATCCTCGGTCAGGAGGACCAGAGAGAAAGCTCCCCTTACTTGTGCAACCGATTCAACAATGGCATTTTCTACAAGAGTTTCTTGCGATCTGGCATATAGATGAAGAATGACCTCCGTGTCACCACTGGTTTGAAAGATTGCCCCTTGATCGACTAATTCGTTTCTTAATTCTTTGGCGTTTACTAAATTTCCGTTATGACAAAGAGCAATCTGCCCGTGCGAACAATCGATAAGAATAGGCTGTGCATTTTCAACAGCACTTTGACCAGCAGTGGAATAACGAACGTGACCGACAGCGATTGAACCGATCAAACTTGAAAGCTCTGACTCATCAAAATTGTCGGCCACATATCCCATGGCGCGCGAAAGACGTACTTGGCTGCCATCGGAAACCGCAATACCAGCACTCTCTTGACCACGGTGCTGTAACGAATACAGACCAAGATAAGTCATATTGGCAGACTCGGGATGACCGTAGATGCCAAAGACGCCACACTCTTCTTTTAATTTATCCATAGCTAAACTCTGCCGAACAAGCCGCCATACAGATCAAGAAATCGGCCTCACACACAGATACGCCAAAGGTCAAAGCATCTCCCCAATAGCCTTTGACCAAATCCTCTCAGCGTCCTCGACTTCTATGTCCAACGCAGGCTCACCATTCACTCGGACAGACAACCGTGTCCCCCCAGTACGACCAATGACCGTCATGGGAATAGTTGCGGCTTCTGCTCGCTTCAATAGGTCCGACTCAGCACCAGACTCGGCAGAAATGACTACTAGTGATGCCGTTTCACCAAAGAGGCTCGCTTCAAGACCTAGCGGCGAGTCCTTGGAAGCCTCAAGGTCAACGTTCACGCCAATACCACCGTTATCGAAGCAGCACTCCGCCAGAGTCACGGCAAGGCCTCCATCCGAACTATCATGAGCCGATCGAATCAGCCCATCACGAATAGCCTCTAGAAGAAACGTCTGCACAGACCGTTCTAGGGGGAAATCTATGGCAGGCGGTCGACCGCGCTCAAGACCATGGATTAACTTTAAATATTCGCTCCCCCCGAGTTCTGCTTGGTTGTGGCCAAGAACAGCAACGACCAATTCCTCACGG
>CAZQMT010000095.1:0-6237 GCA_964594555.1 uncultured Vicinamibacterales bacterium | reverse complement strand
GACGGCCTACAATATCCAACCTCTGTGTTGCCATGGCGTAACGGTATTTTAGTCATCCAACCGCCTGACATTCTATGGCTCCAAGACACAAATAACGACGGCAAAGCTGAAAAACAAGAAGTGCTTTTTTCGGGATTTCCGGTCGGCAACACCCAGCATAATATCACCGGACTTATCTGGGGTCTCGACAATTGGATCTATGCCGCTAACGGTGGCAACCACGGTAGTGGATATGCCGCCGACACTCCAGATGTCTCGGTCTCAATTCGAGGCATGGACTTTCGTTTCCGTCCAGATACGGGGGAGCTAGAAACTTCGTACCAAACAACCGGTGGACACGGCATAACCTTTGACGCTTGGGGACGGATGTTCGGAACACATAATCTAGACCATGTTCAGCATATGGTTTTCCGAGCTTCATATCTCGAGCGAAATCCTTGGTTGGCTGTACCGACAACACGGGACATGATCTCAGACCACGGTAACTCGGCGACACTGTTCCAGCTCTCTGATGCTGAAACGCGCGTTAACCACCCTGAACAGTCAGGACGTTTTTCTGGTGGTTCAGGCATCGCCTTTTACACTGGAGGCGCGCTACCAGCACTCTACGAAAACAGCCTCTTCGTTAATGATTGTGTTGTAAATGTTGTACATCAGGATGTAGTAACCACTAACGGACCAAGTTTTACCGCCAGCCGCCGCGCCGAAGGTGTCGAGCTCCTAGCAGGTCGAGACAACTGGTTCCGCCCAGTGACTATCACCACAGGTCCAGAAGGCGCACTGTACGTAGTCGACATGCACCGTGCTGTCATTGAACATCCTGAATGGATTCCCGATGCCGTCGAAGCCACTCTGGATATCTGGGCAGGTAATGACAAAGGGAGAATTTACCGAATCGTTCCTGATTCCGGCTTAGCAACGACTCAACCAGAACTGACATCAGCCAACACATCGACTCTAGTCGATAGCCTTACGCACACAAACAAATGGTGGCGTGATACGGCACAGAGGTTGCTAATCGAACGTCATGATCTCACCGCAGTGCCGTTACTACGTACCATGCTCGGCTCTTCTGATATCGCACTTGGACGCCTGCATGCTCTCTGGACACTGCACGGACTTGAGGCGCTCTCGGTTGATGACATTAAAAGTGGCTTAACTGACAAGGAGGCTGGGGTTCGTGAGAATGCACTTGTCCTCTCTGAAGCCCATCTAAAAAACTCGCATTCGCTTCTTAACGAAGTGGTGAAAACTGCTGAAGACCCAGATGCTCGCGTCCGAATGCAAGCAGCACTATCACTCGGCTCAGCAACTTCAACAGACGCTCATGAAGGACTGTTAGAAATTCTAAGTCGTGACGCAGAACATCAATGGACCCGCCATTCGGTCTTAGCCAGTCTTGGTGAAAAAGGCGGGAACGCCCTCGGCTCATTATTGCAAATGAGTAATCTGCAAACAAATACTCCTAATCGAACAGCTGGTTTACTTGAAGCCGTCCGTCACCTCGGAACTTCAGCGGTTATTTCAAAAATAGAGGACGTGACAACCCTGATAAAACTTGCCGAACAAAGAGCTCTCAGCAATCCATGGCGGGCGGCATTACTCGACGGACTTGCCGATGGTATTGAGCAGTCAGAAATACACACTAGACATACGAAGGCCTTGTCCGGTGTTCTTAGTAGACTTCTTAGCTCAACTGACACGCCAGTTTCACGCGCTGCCCTCCGCATCGCCTCAAGTACAGGCATCACTGACCTCAAAGAACTGGACCACGTACTCGAACGTGCACGGTCTCGTGCACTCGATCAAACTCTAACAGTGGAGAAACGTACAGAAGAAATCGCCCTCCTCGGACTTAGCACATACTCTCGTATCGGCCCAGCCCTTCTACAACTCATGGAACCCCAATCTCCTCCTGTCTTGCAAGTGGCTGCGGCACGTGCCCTAACCAATTTGAACAATAAAGAGAGAGGCTTAGTAACACTCAATCGATGGCACCGTTACGGAGCAGACGTAAAGGCCATCGTGCTCGACATGTTGCTTAGAAATCAACCATTTCACGAACTGATCATTCATGCCTTAGAAAATGGAGACATCAGCGTAGGTGAATTAAACCTTGACCTCGAGCAACGTAGGCGTCTATTGAGACGCTCATCTGAAGACATTCAAAAACGAGCCTCTGCGCTGTTCGGAGACCACGAATTCAGTAATCGGCAAGAAATTGTCGACCAGTGGCTCCCAAGAGTGACCAATCAGAATGGCGATATCGAACAAGGCGGCGAACACTTTCAAAAACTGTGCGCCCAATGCCACCTGTTCCGTGGTGAAGGATACCCAGTGGGTCCAGACCTCGGCATGGCGTTCTCCAAAGGCCAAGAAGACCTGCTAACTTCTATTCTCGATCCAAGTTCAGCATTTGCTCCCGAGTACGCAAACTACTTTATCGAAACGATAGATGGAGAACTGCTTAACGGCATTGTCACCACCGAGACCATAAGTAGTGTTACCCTAGCGCGTGCGAACGGCGAAACTGATACCGTACTCAGAAGTCAGATAAAAAATATTCGCGCAGAAGGACGCTCACTAATGCCTGATGGCCTCGAACAGGGGCTTGACGCTAACGGACTGGCCGACTTACTCGCGTATCTAAGACAACACAATCATTAACAACATTAAGCTCTGAGTAAATAACTTGTTCTCAAAGAGACCGAGAGATAAAACCATGCTGATTCACAGGTTATGTTTTGTTGCAATGTGGGCACTTGTCTTCGTACTGGGTTTTACCGGAAGCTTGCAGTCGCAAACCATGACGGCTGGCATCGCTAAAGGTGTAATTACCAACGACACTTCTCGAGTGATGGTCAATGGCAGAATGTCGGAGGGCACAAAAGAAGACATTCACGCACGAGTGCTGGTACTCAACGACGGCAAAAGCCGTCTCATCTTCGTCACCTACGATCTGAACTGCCTCGACGTCGCCACTCCTATTCTTCGTCAAAAAGTCAAAAGCAATTTAAAAATAGACTCTTCTCGTTTGATCCTACTCGCCACCCACAATCACAATGCGCCAATTCAGATTAATCCGGACAACTTTGATTACGGACGCTGGCTCGCTAAACGACTATTCGAATTAATCGAAGAAGCAATCGCCAGCGAAGCTGGGCCGGTACGAGTAGAGTTTGGCTTCGGACACGGCTACTTCATCACGACCCGGCGCCCCAGTACGGGACTCCAAGGAAACGCCCCGGTCGATTACGAAATACAACTACTACGGGTTACCCGTAACGGCACCCCGCTGGCGATGTTATTCAACCACGGCACACATCCCGCCCAGGCTTCGCACGCAATGATCGACGCCGGGCATCCTGGTTATGCGATGGATGAAATCGAGACTACGTTTCCAGGAGTACTAGCAATGTACTCAGACGCTTCTGGCGGCAACCAATACCCACGCCAACCTGACGACTGGAAAAATCGTGTCGCCAAAGCGCGCGAGGCTGGCGCTGATGCGTATGACACCTTACTCGAAACACGTGCACGTGAACTTGGACATCTGCTCGCCAAAGCAGTCATACGTATCGCGCATGGCCCACTCGAAGACGTCACTGGTCCGATCACAAGCAGCATAGAGATCGTAGGACTTCCTCTCTCGCCACCAATTACACGTGCAGAGGCGCTAGAACTCTCTAAAAAATTTCCAGACGACGTTGGACTAGTACATTACCCAAATCAATACCGTAGTACTAACTGGGTACGTATGTTGCTACGTTATTATGAAGAAGGCATCCCCTTTCCTACTCGTACTACAGACATGGTCTGCACTGACGACACCTATCTGATTCATAAAACTGACAAGGAACTTTTAGACGAATACGGTGAACGTATTCACAAGGTCTCACCATGTATATACAACGAGATCATCGTCGCCAAACTTGGTCCGATGCCAGTTGTAGCGATGCAAGGAGAAATCTGCGCACCAATCGGTGCACGTGTCAAAGACGAATTTCGTGCCGATTTACCTATTATGGTGTTCGGCTACATGGGAGAACACAACCTATACATTCCAACTCGAGAGCTAGTACGATTAGACGCTTACCAATCGAAGGTTATTCAGATTCAATACGCATCCCCGGTAGGATGGTCGCCAGAAGTCGAGGACGAAATGGTCGGACATGCCGTACGGATGGTCAAAGAAATTCTAGAGTGAAGATGGAAACGCTCGCGTCATCAGGACAAATAATCTCTGGAAACCAGCTACGGCATAAGACTTTATGCCTCTAGTACTCGTCGACAAAAATCAAAACACCGGCGAACCTCCTCAACAGTGTCCCCTCCTTGATACTCGTATTCAATGTTAGCAGGGATATCCCACTGCTTCTCTCGAAGTAGCTGTAACACTTCGACAAGTGGCGCATCACCTTCACCCCACGGAACATTTGGCCCCTCGTTGTGCCGACGGTCTTTAAGGTGGATCGTCGTGATTTGATCATGATGATCACGGAGGTACGAAACTGCATCGTGGTTAGCCGCAGTAAAGTGACCAACGTCAAGATTAACAACAATCGATCGGCCATCACCTTGTTTTATTGCCTTGGCAAAATTATCCGGGCCAGAAAATTCATTCGGATCAACTCGTGAATGATTGTGCATCGCCACAGGGATGCCATGGTGAATGGCCATCCGTGCAATACGCGGGACACTATTTATCTGTGCCGATGAAGTGATGGCAGGCACCTCAAGAGCTCGAGCCATTTCGAAACCTCTGTCAATCTCTTGATCTGAGAAATGGTCCTTAAAACTCAAGTTGTACGAATTCAGTGTCAGGCCAGCGCGTTCAAATCGATCCCGAATCGATCGAAAGTAATCTAATGAAACTGTCAACCGCCAGTGACGAAGCTCTTCACGTGCTTCGGGACTTCTAAGCTCATGAGGCTCTACGTGATTCTCCCAGAGCTCGCAACTGGTAACTCCTACGGCAACCATCCCGTCGATCAGGCCCTGTAAATCCCTGTCACGGAAACTGTAGCTCTGAACTCCAATCAGTACGCCAGCAATTCGAGACTCCGATCGATTCAGCCATGCACGAGACTTGTGCGGAATTACTCCAGAGAACAATCCCGCTGCCACCAAACGATTCCACTCTCGTCGCGTTAACATCGCCATAAGTATCCTACTCGGATAGAAGTCATTTTAAACGTGTCTGACATGTGACACAAATGCCCACACTCACACCGCATTAGAATTTTCAATCGTACTATGTTAAAGTTCGCCCGTGGTTGAAGAGAATCCCTTCGGCATCTTCCGCTCTCGGAAGAGCATTGTTCTTCGTTACCTTTGCATCGCGACTCTTATAGCAGTGTTCGCAGGCTTCGTTCAAGCCTCAAGCTCACCCCACGAAGAAGTGGACGGCTTGGATTCAGACTGCGTCAGCTGCCAATTACGTGATCAGCTCATATCAGAAACACCGAAAGATAGTTCCACCGCAAAAGTTATCACCGAATTTCTCATCACCCTAGCACCGTCAGAAGATTTCTCTTCTCAACAGATAACGTCCATCCTTCTTTCTCGAGCGCCACCAAGACATCTCGTCTCGGTCGCTTAAGATTCTTCTCGTTTCTTTCATATAGACTCGTCTCCGTCGTTCAAAGGGAGTAATTCGTCATGACTATTTTCCAAGCCATTAAGGCTTTAGCTGTCGTTATAGCAACATCGCTCGTTATCGGAAGTAATCCGTCTTGGGCTCAAGAAACTGGTGTTCTCCAGGGAAAAGTTACGTTTAGTGAAACTGGAGCAGGCGTCGCAGGTGCTGTAGTACTCGTCATTGACACTGGAGCAGTGACACGAACTGACAGACAAGGAGACTTCAAAATCGAAGGTTTGACCGAAGGGACCTACGAAGTAATAGCCCAACGTGAACACTTCGCTACTCATCATCAAACAATCACGATCGAAAGCGAACAAACAAACGTCTCGAATTTTCTCCTTCAACTGTCCCCCATCCATGAAGAGGTCACCGTTACCGCAACTCCAGGAAAAATCTCTACAAGCTTTGATACGTTTAATGCAACCACAACGCTTGACTCGTTTGACTTAGCCACCAACTCAGTTGGAACGATCGGTGAAGCCTTGGAAGATCTGGCCGGAATTGCCAAACGTGGCTTTGGACCAGGAGCAGCCCGCCCAATCATTCGAGGATTCGACGGCGATCGCGTGCTAACAATGGAAAATGGCATTCGC
>CAZQMT010000094.1:0-6244 GCA_964594555.1 uncultured Vicinamibacterales bacterium | reverse complement strand
CAGCGACCCCCTGACCCCCAGTCAGGTGCGCTACCAAACTGCGCCACATCCCGAAATTACATCCAGCACGTTTCCTCGTGCCCGTTTGTTCACTGTAAAAGTTACTCACAGACCACACCCACCGGTTATGAATACCTCGTAGATCTCGTCAGGCACTTATACGACGTCGTGGTAAAGATTTCACAGACCGTCGTTTTTTAACATCACGTAATTCTGAGCTCTGGCGTCGCTTCGTGGGAGTGCGGGAACGGGATGACTTTTCAGACTTATCCGAAGGCTTCGCTACATCAGGTGAGGTCCCTGTACTGGTATTCAATGCACTCTTATCGAGCACTTCAAGAATCGATTGTAACCCCTGTTGAATCTCCTTGAGACGCTGACGTAGATCCTTTCCAAGAAGTTCCTCAATAAGCGGAACTTCCCGCACCGGCTCTGGCTCCTCAACCGTCAGACGTCGTCTAACCCCAGCCAACGGACGCCCCTCATCGAACAATAGGTGTTTAATTTGAAGGACTTTTTCAATATCCGCTTGGGTATACACCCGGGACGTCCCCGACGAACTGGCACTACCGAGTTCAGGAAATTCCGACTCCCAGGACCGCAAGACGAAAGACTTAATCTTGGCAACCTCACAAACTTCAGAGGCCTTAAACACCACACTATCAGAGCCCTGAACAGAACTTCCAGACATTTTCACCAGTATAGCATGACGACTTTCACCGCTTCTTCTCTCGACGACGAACCCGCAAACGAATCGGAGTGCCCTCAAAACCGAATTCCTCACGGAGACGATTCACAAGAAAGCGTTCATACGAAAAATGAAACCTAGTCGCCACGTTAGTAAACACCACAAAAGTCGGCGGTCCCACATGAGTCTGTGCTCCATAGAGCACCCGCACATCCCGTCTGTCAACACTGCGCGGTGGATGAGCCGCCGTCACCACTTTCAAGAAACGATTCAGTTCAGGCGTTGGCACCCGATAGCGACGTACTACAGCCATCCGGTCAACACATTCAATTAATTTTGTTATACGTTCACCCGTTTTAGCTGACAAATTTAAAATCCGATCATGGCTTAAAAATTTCAAATGGCTACGAACATCAGCATCAAAAGTCTCAACAAACCTCTGATCCTCATTTTTAACAAGGTCCCATTTATTAGCCGCAATAATGACACTACAACCTGCTTCCGTGGCCTCTCCTGCTATCGCCGCATCTCGATCTGTAACTCCCTCGCTCGCATCAATCACCAGCACCGCAACGTCGGCATGCTCCATCGCCCGATGCGCGACCAGCACACTCACAGTTTCTAGTTTCGGTCCACTTGCAACACGGCCAGGACGACGGATCCCCGCGGTATCCACGATGCGGAAATCACGGCGATGCCAACGAAGCACGGCGTCAATTGCATCACGCGTTGTACCAGGCGTATCACTAACCATGACACGTTCCTCGCGAAGCAAACAGTTCACCAAGGAAGATTTGCCAACATTAGGACGCCCCACAAACGCCACTCGCGTTTCAATGTTTTCTGGCTGTCGATCAAACGCGCTAGACTCGTCTTCAGCTAGATTAGTAGAGCCATCCTCAACACCTCGCACCAAATCAGCACGGCCAGCATCCACCTTAAGCTGATTGCCATGCGGAATCTTTTCGATTACCTCATCCAGAAGTTCTCCTATCCCCTGGCCATGCTCTGCTGAAATTTCCACAACGGATTCAAACCCAAAACGGTGAAACTCAAGCACTTGATCTCGGGCCCGGCGATCATCCATTTTGTTGACCGCTAAAACAACACTGTTTCCAGATGTTCGAATAGCTGTCGCCACATCATGGTCAGTCGGTGTAAGCCCTTCTCGTCCATCAACGAGAAAAACAATGACATCCGCCACATCCAAAGAATCCAAGCCTCGTCCAACAACCAAATCATGCAAAGGGTCTACACTCGCACCAAACATTCCTCCAGTGTCTACTAGGCTAAAAGTAATTCCACGCCACTCCGCTTCCTGTTTCAGAACATCACGTGTTGTTCCAGGCACATTGGTCACAATCGCACGACGTATACCCACAATGCGATTAAACAGTGTCGACTTCCCGACATTAGGTCGCCCGACAAGAACGACACTCGGGTGGCGGCGAGTATTTACTGACATCTGAGTGGAGCTATTCCTATTCTTAACCAGACCCTATCTTGACAGTGTAAGTACAGGCATTTATAGTAGTTAGACTTTTTCACGGGCTCCTAAATATGATCAAAGTCGACATCGTCGCCAAGGTCGCACAAGCAGCGGACATCACGAAAGTTAAGGCCGAGGTTGCAGTGGACTCGGTGTTTAATGCGATGCGGCTGTCGATGCAACGAGGCGAACGAATCGAGCTCCGTGGTTTTGGTGTCTTTCAAGTCAAACCTCGCAAGCGTGGTATCGGTCGAAATCCAAGAACAGGTAAGGAAGTACGGATCCCTCCTGGTCGTACCATCCGTTTCAAACCGGGAAAAGACCTTCAGCAATTGCGTATCGGGCGCCAGGATTAGTGTCTCACGCATTGGTTCAAACACAAGCTCTCTCCGAATTCCGCCTATAGGTCGACAGCGGGTTCAGGAAGGCACGCCGTACCGACGAGCTAATTCCCAAGACACGTTCCTAGGAAAGACCGCGTGAATACCGACACCAACCGCACCCAATCCTCGCATGAAACGGACGTACCTACCCTTACTGACCTTTCCACCAGAAACCCATTAGGCCGCTCAGAGAACCAACCCTATCAACGAAAGCAGGCACGGTTCAAGGATCGACCCTGGGTCCACTTGATCCTATTTTTTATCACAATCGTTACCACTACCACTGTAGGTGCACTTCACCACGCCTCTTTTCTATCCAACTTTGAATCCAGCTCATCTCCTTTATTTTCATGGGAAATGCTTACTGGAGGCACCTGGTACAGCTTAACGATCCTGGCGATCCTTGGTTGTCACGAAATGGGGCACTACCTTGCGTGTCGCTACTATCGAGTTAGCGCATCACTCCCATATTTTCTTCCAGCACCTATTCTACTGACCGGAACACTTGGCGCATTCATTCGTATCCGAGAAAAAATTCCCACAAAACGCATGCTTTTCGACATCGGAATCGCTGGTCCCATAGCAGGATTTATCATCGCAACCCCCGCTTTGTTTGTCGGGCTAAGCCTCTCACGAACGGTTGAATTGCCACACGATTTTGTTGGTCTCTCACTCGGAGAGCCCTTACTCTTCAAAGCTGCAACCTGGATAATATGGGGCCCAATTCAGGAAGGCTACTCACTCAACCTCCATCCTATGGCATTTGCGGCCTGGTTCGGACTTCTCGCTACCGCGCTAAATTTATTTCCGATAGGGCAACTCGATGGGGGGCATATCGCCTACGCAGTTTTTGGACGACGATCAACGTTCTTAACGCTCCTCACTGTCGGACTGACGATTGTCCTAACCTTCTTTTCTCTCAGCTGGTTAGTATGGACCGTCCTAATGATCGTCATGTTACTAAGCTTCGGCATACGACACCCGAAAACACTTGACGACCACATCCCCCTCGACCGCAATCGCCGTCTGGTAGCTTGGGGCGCACTTTTTATGTTCGTTCTCTGCTTCACGCCGAATCCCATTGAACCGCTTGAATTACTAAACACACAACCGATCGATGCCAGCATCTAGTTCCACTCCAATAATTTTCAGCATCTTCTAAATTAAGCATTAATGAAACAACTACTGGGCGAAGTAAATAGAACTTCCCGCTTGAATTTTCGACCTAGAGTACTGTCAGGGGATCAATGTCAATGATGACTCGACGACGCAAGTTAGCTTCCACTAAAGACGATTCCAGGGCTTCTCTCATCAAATGACGATTACGCCCCTTAAGAAATAGTTGAACACGATGTTCTCCCCGAAGTCGGCTTAAAGGTGCTGGCGCAGGCCCCAAAATCAGAAAATTATTCCCATCTCGTCTTAAGCGCTGTACGACTTTCGATGCACTATTCATAGCCTCTGCCAAGCTACGTCCACGCACGACAGCATTAACAAGGGCTACTGAAGGCGGATAACGCATAGCACGTCTGTACTTAATTTCTTCAGAGAAAAACGCCTGATAATCTTGCTGACAAGCATGCCTGATGCTGTAGTGATTGGGATAGAGAGTCTGAATAAGGGCAGCTCCAGGACGCTCACCTCGTCCTGCCCGCCCTGAAACTTGTGTTAATAATTGAAACGTACGCTCAGATGCCCGAAAGTCAGCCAAACCAAGTCCTACATCAGCCGATATAACTCCAACAAGAGTCACATGCGGAAAATCATGCCCCTTCGAAATCATTTGTGTGCCTACCAGCACATCGAATTCTCTGCGAGCGAACTTTCCAAGCAGAGAACCGATAGCACCTCGTCGCCGCACAGTATCTCTATCCAAACGTGCCAGGCGAGCCTCAGGAAAACTAGCAGCAAGCTCTGCTTCTACCCGCTCAGTCCCGATACCAATGTGCTCAAGATATGGTCCGGCACAATCCGGACAAGCCGTTGGTACCGCCACAGAAAAATTACAATAATGACAACGTGCCAAGTTAGCAGAACGATGCACTGTGAGACACACACTGCAATTCGGACACTCCAATGCTCTCGCACACTGTCGACAGAAAACCGAAGAGGAAAACCCTCGACGATTAAGAAGAATAAGTGCCTGTTCGCGGCGCTCGAGACATTCAGCCAACTCCTCTCGTAGTGGCTCACTGATCACAATCTCTGGACCGTGCTTTGAAATTTGTTCACGCATATCTACGATATGAACAGCCGCTAAAGGACGATTTTTAATCCGTCGATCTAGTGCCAACTTCTGGTAACGACCAGACAATGCGTTTTGAAATGTCTCTAATGACGGAGTGGCCGAACCAAGCACAACGAGCGCATTCGCCAGCTTACCGCGCATTACCGCAACATCTCTGGCGTGATACCGAGGACTCTCTTCCTGCTTGTACGAACTATCATGCTCTTCATCCACTACAATCAATCCAAGAGATGCCAGCGGTGCAAAAACCGCTGATCTGGTACCAACAACGACGTCAACCTCGCCTCGGCGGATCCGATGCCATTGGTCATGACGTTCCCCATTTGACAGGCCACTATGTTGAATCGCCACGCGCTCACCGAACGCACTCCGAAAAACTTCTGTCACTGCTGGTGTTAATGATATTTCTGGAACAAGAATCAGTACTCCTCGACCGTTTTGAACAGCTGCTTTTGCAGTCCGAAGGTAGACCTCAGTTTTTCCACTTCCAGTAACTCCGTGTAGGAGAACAGACTCGAAACGTCGCTGCAACGCAAGATCAATCAAATGCTTCGAAGCACGCTCCTGCTCGGGAGTTAGATCGATGATCTTGTGGACCGGAATAGTCGCTTCTTTATTTAAATAGGATCGAAATGGATCGCGATCGACGCGTACCGATTGAAACTCCACAAGATCACGCTTTGCTAAACGATTCAAAACATCACGTGATATACGATGTTCAGAAAGTTTCGAAACCGCCATTCCCAATGTCTCTGAAGCAAGCATCTCGACCGCTGTCCGCTGCTTAGACGTCAGTACCGTTCGAATCTCGTTGCGATTACCTTCAGCCGAACTCTTGACGATAGCTGAAAATTTCTTCGCGTTTAACTCTAAAGCACACGCGTGGCCTTTCTGCGTCAAGGCAACAAACTTCAGAGTCTTAAAACCCGGGGCACTGCCTTTTCTTAACGATTGAGTAAAACCGACGAATCCGTCTCGAGACAGCGCTAAAAGGAAACTGTCGAGTTCCTGACGGACGCGACTGCGAGTCTTCCGCATTCCACCTTCGTCATCAGCAATCAGAGCCGCAAGCGCATTAACTCGGACAGATCGCCTCGCTGACAAGCTCCGAAGTACTCGTTCCTGCATTGGAGTTCGTTCACTAGCCTGCAAACGCTCAAGACCAGAAGCCGTAATGTACACGTGACGCTCACTTGCGACTAAAGCCAGAGGCGGCATCGCAGCAGCGAGTGCCGCTCCAGGTCCTGCCGCATAGTACTCAGAAACCCAAAGAGCAAGATCAACAACATCAGCTGGAACAAAAGGTGATTCATCAAAAAGACGAAGAATATCCTTAACACCTGTAGGGGAGGAGGTGTCTTCGTCGCTCCTACTAGATTTTTTTGTAGAGACTGCCGCTGTACTTGCTGTTCCCGTAACAAACCCCGTCACGGTAC
>CAZQMT010000093.1:0-6350 GCA_964594555.1 uncultured Vicinamibacterales bacterium | reverse complement strand
AGCGCTTAGTAGAAGCTCAGATCAGTTTGCTGCAAAAACGGGTTTCTGAGATTTCACTAATGGATTTGGATAATCTTCCCAAGAATAAGGCTAGCTTTGGGTCTGTTCTACGTGTTAGAGAGGGTGATGACGAGGTAACCGAATATCAACTTGTGATGCCAGAAGACGCAGATGGAGCCAAGGGGTGGATTTCAACAGCGTCTCCAATTGGACGTGCACTGATGGGGAAGACAGCAGGTGATTCGGTTGAAGTATCCACGCCTGGGGGCGTCCGTGAATTCGAAATTGTTGAACTTAAAACTATACATAACGAATAGGCTTGATTATTAATTCCCAAACTTCTTCGCGAAGCCAAGGTTATTCTCCTGGTCTCAGGACCGCGCTTGTCCTGACAGGGATAGGTACGGCTGGCGCGTACCACGCAGGTGTTCTTCGGGCATTCCGGGAAGCTGGTGTAAAAATCGATCTGATCGCTGGCTGTGGTGTTGGTGCAGTCGGCGCTTTGTTTACAGCTGTTGATGGGGGCCAAAGGCTTTGGGAAGCCGCCGGTCTCTGGGATACAAAGGATTCACGTTCACTTTATAGATGGAAGCGTTCTTTAGAGTTTTCGGCTGCGATGTTTTACGCCCTTATCGGCCTGCTCACTGCCCCTCTTGTTCTATTGGCTGCAGCACTTCTCGTATATCCTGCCGGATTTTTCTTGAGTCTTGTCGGGGTGCCATCGGGAAATGAAATTCTCGTTTGGTACGGACAATTACTAGGGGAAGTATTCAGTCCTGGAGTGTTGCCGACGTTCTTGCCGCGTCTTGTCACAATTCTCGTAATTGTGTTCATAGGGGTATTCCTTTTCGGTCAGTTTGGTAGTCGAAGACATATACGACGTCGTACAAATGGTGCTTCCTGGTGGAGAGTGCTGGGCTCTCCACTTGATTCTTCTCTCACAGTCCGTCGTTTCACGAGGGGGCTCTGGTCGTTGATTCGTGGTGCGGCGGCCCAATCTGAAGTGACTCCCATTGAGTTGAGTCGACGTTACAGTGAACTGCTACGTGAGAATCTTGGTCAGCCTGGGTTTTGTGAGGTCATAATGGTGGCCCATGATCTCGATGCAAGAAGAGATTTGGTTTTTGCGCTATTAGGGGATTTTTATCACCGACCATTTTTCCGTGGACAGCAGGACAAACGGGGCAGAAGTAATCGAGAGATTGAAGTCGTAGATTTGGGTCGTTCTGGTCAGGATCATGTCGTGGATGCGCTGTCGGCATGCCTAAGTGTGCCCATAGCGAACGAACCGCATTTAATGTCTTTTAAAAGTGAAAGTTATTGGCGTGGAGAAACGCATCGAGTGTCCGATCGGTCTGAGTCCGTAGTGAGATTGCTGGCCGAGGTTGCAGAATCTGGCGTCGAGCAGGTTATTGTTGTCAGTGCGTCGCCTCGTTCGGCCGGTCCTCACGGGCTTGGTTCTGAGCCTCTTAATCCTCGTCGGCGCCTCGGTGAGAATTTGGCTGCGGCAGAGTCCGCGGCTATTCGAGATGCCCTAACAGCACAAAGACATCGATTTAGGAATATCTTTCGTATCCAGCCCGTTCATAATGCGGTTGGTCCGTTTGATTTTTCTGGTTGTTATGACGAAAGGTCTGATCGAGTGCAGACGCTTCGCGAGCTTCTTGATTGGGGATCAGACGACGCCTATCGTCAATTTATTGAGCCAATTCTCGGCGCGAGTGGTGAGCGTTTGCAGACTGCAAATTCTGAGACAGTAAATCGTACGAATGAAACGACAGAGAAGTCGTTATGATCGAATATGGTCGGGGGACCAAGCTGATTAAGGGCAGCAGTCCTCCTTCGGAAGAGATTAAGCCTCTTACAAATCCTATCTATCAAACGACAGCTTTTTTATTTGATTCAGCTGAGGAAGTTCAGCGTTATGCAGAAGGACGCTCGAATGCCTATCTGTATTCACGCTACGAGAATCCGACGTCATTAGCTGTTGCGTCTACGATCGCCGAGTTGGAAGGTGCGGAGGCTGCCTTGCTTTTTTCGTCGGGGATGGCTGCCACTGCGACCACCTTTTTGACTTTTCTTAAGTCTGGAGACGAAATAGTTTGCAGTACTGATGTCTATGGAGGGACGACTCTATTACTGAGCAGTCTTCTTGAGAGACTTGGCGTACAAGTAAGGTTTGTGACGCCGAAAGAACTCTGTGAGCCAGAAAAAATTCTTAGTTCAAGCAGTCGCCTGGTTTGGTTTGAGTCGCCTGCTAATCCTACGTTGCGCTGTCTTGATGTGCGTGCTATCGCCAGGACTTGTCGCAAGAAGAAAATTTTGTCCGTTGTTGACAACACCTTCGCTACGCCTCTTAATCAGCAGCCGCTCGTGTTTGGGGTAGATCTTTGTATGCATAGCGCGAGTAAGTACTTAAATGGACATAGTGATGTCACTGCTGGAGTTATCGCTGGCCGTGATGAGCTGGTCGATCAGGTAAGGACGACCCGAAAGCTTCTTGGTACTGTCCTCGATCCTGTTGCCGCTTACGCCTTGGGGAGAGGCCTTAAGACACTTGAGGTTAGAGTAGAACGTCACAATAAAAATGCTATGGAAGTTGCCAGATTCTTAGACGGAGACAGTAGAGTTAAATCTGTCTTGTACCCAGGTCTTCCAGCGCATCCTGACTACGAATTAGCAGTGGCACAAATGAGTGGCTTCGGTGGTGTCGTTTGTCTGGAGCTAGATGGTGGATTGGATAGGGTCTCTCGTTTTTTTGATCGACTCGAAATTTTTAAGCGTGCTGTGAGTCTTGGAGGCGTAGAGAGTTTGTGTAGTTTGCCAGTTTTAACTTCACACTGGGGGCAATCTTCTGAGTCATTACGACGTGCTGGTGTTACTGCAGGAATGGCTAGGCTCTCGGTCGGTCTTGAGGATGTCCAAGATCTGATCGCTGATCTTGACCAGGCCCTTGATTTAAATTGATTTTTGTCTGTGAGTTACTTCTAGGGAGTTTAATTAAGGAGATTCGAAGGCCTTAAATGATTTTTTTCATACTGACGGGGGCGTTCTTTTTTTGTGTGGCAAGTGATGCTGAGGCTTCGCAGAGGGTCTTTCGAAGTGGTGTTGATATTGTAAGTATTGCGGCTACGGTTATAGACAAGGATGGGAATTTTGTTACGGACTTAAACGCCAATGACTTTGAGATAGTCGAGGAAGGGGTCGAACAGAGAATATCTTATTTTGCGGGAGGTGAGATGGATCGAGCATCGCTGCCTCCCTTGCATATTGGATTGCTCTTCGATACTAGTGGGAGTATGCAAGCGGATCTTAAGCTCTCTCAGCGAGGAGCTGTCCGATTTCTTAACGCATTGACTGATGCGGTAGATATTACATTTGTTGATTTTGATACAGAAGTTAGAGTTGGTAGATACGGACAGGCAGACTTTCCTCGTTTGGTTGAACGAATTCGACTTCGGAAGTCCGACGGCTGGACGGCGCTCTATGACGCACTTGGTGTCTATCTTGATGGTGCTTCAGGACAGCAGGGGCGAAAAATTCTGATAATTTATTCTGATGGAGGTGACACTCGAAGTTCTTTGACTCGCCATGAAATTTTTGATCTGCTAAGGGCGTCTGATGTGACTGTGTACACGATTGGTTTTTTGGAACATCAGCCGAGGTCAGTGAAGACAATGCTGCGATCCGACCTCTCTAGGATCGCAAAGATCACTGGTGGACATGCACTGTTTCCTCGAAGCCTTGATGACTTGGATGAGATGTATGATCGTGTAAGTGAGGAGATTGGCGCGCAATACAATCTGGGATTCATCCCGTCTGAGCAGATTTCGGATGGTTCCTGGCGAAAACTTAAGATTAAGTTGACGGGCCAGAATCATAAGAAGTATGAGGTTCGTGCGAGACAGGGATATTTTGCACCGTATTTTCCACCCACTGCAGAGAATGAAGATGTTGAGCCCAGGCTGGGACCTTAACTACCTGTTAAGTTTGACTTTAACTATTTGATGTATTTTTTTGGGGATTAATGTGCTTGTTGATGGCAGGTTGTAGAGTTACGCGTCGTAACGGTCGCATGTTAGGATGAGCCGTTATTGACGATTCGCAGTACTGTGGTTTTGGTAATTTGGCGCGCCCTCCTATGCCTTCAGGTCACGATTCTTTTAAGCTGGTTTCTGATTTTGAACTGCGTGGCGATCAACGCAAGGCGATTAGTCAGCTCGGAATTGGGCTTAAACGTGGATCTTCATCCCAGGTCCTTTTGGGGGTTACCGGATCTGGCAAGACTTTTACAATGGCGAAGGTTATCGCTGAGTCTGATCGGCCGAGCTTAGTGATGGTGCACAATAAGACACTGGCGGCGCAACTTTATCAGGAGTTCAAGCGTTTTTTTCCAGAGAATGCAGTTGAATATTTTGTCAGCTACTATGACTACTATCAGCCCGAAGCGTATATCCCTTCAACTAATTCGTATATTGAGAAAGAAGCGACTATTAATAATGAAATAGACCGGATGCGTCTTTCGGCGACCCGTGCATTGTTTGAGCGGCGTGATGTGATTATTGTTTCGAGTGTGTCGTGTATTTACGGTTTGGGCTCGCCGGAAGCTTATTTCGGCATGAAATTGTCTCTTGAGCGAGGTCAAAATATTTCGCGTGAGACTATTCTCAGTAGATTGGTGGAAATTCAATACGAACGAAATGACCACGAGTTCTCTAGAGGTGTTTTTAGGGTGCGTGGGGATATTATCGAAGTTTATCTTTCAGATGAAGATCAGGCGGTTAGAATCGAGATGTTTGGGGATGAGATTGAAGAACTTGTCTTCTTTGATCCATTAACGGGTAATCATTTTGGGCGACACGAGAAAGTTTCTATTTATCCAAAATCACATTTTGTGACTCCTCGAAAGCAGATCTTAGAGGCAGTTGAGTCAATTAAGTCTGAGCTTGGCCTTTGTCGCTCGCGATTGGAAGCCGATGCGAAACATGCTGAAGCTCAACGTCTACATGAACGTACGATGTTTGATATTGAAATGATTAAAGAGATTGGCTACTGCCATGGAATTGAGAATTATTCTCGTCATTTGGCAGGACGTGAGGCTGGCGATCCACCTCCGACATTACTAGATTACCTGCCTGACGACACGATTACCTTTATCGATGAAAGTCATCAGACGATTCCTCAGATTCGAGGTATGTATCATGGTGATCGTTCTCGCAAGGAAGTGCTGGTCGATCATGGGTTTCGCTTGCCCTCTGCGCTCGACAATCGGCCGTTGAATTTTGATGAATGGCGAAAAAGAACTGAACAGGTTGTTTTTGTGTCTGCGACACCAGGACCATATGAATTGGAAGAAACAAAAGGAGTGATTGTAGAGCAAATTATTCGACCGACGGGATTAATTGATCCAAGGATAGATGTGAGGCCCGTTAAGGGGCAGGTAGATGACTTATTAGAGGATATAAGAGAACGGGCCGAAATGGGTGAGCGTGTACTAGTGACAACTTTAACAAAGAGGATGGCCGAAGATCTAACACAGTATTATCAAGAGCTTGGGGTTAGGGTGAGGTATCTCCATTCCGACATTGATACGCTTGAGAGAATTGAAATCCTTAGAGATCTTAGGCGTGGTAAATTCGATGTCCTTGTCGGCATCAATCTTCTTAGGGAAGGGCTTGACCTTCCTGAGGTTTCATTGGTGGCGATCCTTGATGCGGACAAAGAGGGGTTTCTTCGCTCGGCAGGCTCGCTTATCCAGACAGCTGGCCGAGCCGCAAGGAATGTAAATGGCCGAGTTACGATGTACGCTGACAAGGTCACGAGGTCTATGCGACTAGCGATGAGTGAAACAGAACGCCGACGGGATCTTCAAGAAGAGTACAATTTAAAGCACGGTTTAGTGCCTTCTTCGATTGTTAAAGACATCAATGGAGCTCTTTCGAGTGTTTACGAGCGCGACTACGTCACGTTTTCTATGCCCAACGAGAAGGAAGAAGTATTTCGTTCTCGAGCCGATCGAGATGCCTATGTCGTTAAGCTTGAATTGGAAATGAAAAAAATCGCTTCGAATCTTGAATTTGAGCGTGCGGCAGAGCTTCGTGATCAGATTAAGCAGTTGAAAAAAATTGAACTCGGTATTGAGGAAGGCGAAAGCTGATTTTGATTATTTTAGCAATAGGCTGGGCAAGAACAGCTCTTCAAAGGCTTCAGGAGTATGTGCGACTCTGTATGTCTGTTTTTCGTTGTGCAGTTACGCGCCCCTTTTATTATCGCGATCTCGTTGAGCAGTTTAATGCGGTCGGGATAGGTTCATTGCCGGTAGTTTTACTCACAGGGCTTTTTACTGGCAT
>CAZQMT010000092.1:2467-6484 GCA_964594555.1 uncultured Vicinamibacterales bacterium | reverse complement strand
TAACGATATCCTCGTCCTTCATGTCGGCATAGAGCCATCCAGTGGAGAGGCCTCGGCAGTAATCGACACCGTTGATGAGGAGGGCTAGGTGTAAATCGTGCCCTTGGGCACCCATGCCTCGATCGAGCCTCGCGTGGTCGAAGCTGCCGTCTGTGAGGCCGAGTGCTTCGCACGTTTCTCCGAGTAATATCCTAAACATTGAAGCGTTACCGTACGCGCACCCAGCGATATTCTGCCTTTGAAGGACATTATTTAAGCCGTCCCGAAGTCTTGTTCCTAGGGCGTTGAGATGGTGTTGCACTTTGCCGGTTTTCAGGATTTCGAGACATGCGATGCCAGCTGCCGCGACAATTGGTAGAGCGCTATAAGTGCCTTGGTCTGCAACGCGCTTTGAACGATCTCGTGGTGCGTTTCCGCGGAACGCGATTGAGTCTAATATGTCGGCTCGACCTACGAGCGCCGCACCAGGGAGCCCTCCCGCTACAGCCTTGGCAAAGCAGACAAGGTCTGCCGTTACATTAAAGATTTCTTGAGCTCCGCCTGGAGCAAGCCTGAAGCCACTCACAACTTCGTCGAATATCAGCAGTGTTCCATGATCTTTTGTTAGCGTGCGTAGATTTTGTAGAAAACCTTGGTCGCCTGGTACGACTGTCGAATGTGCGCCAGCTGGTTCTAAGATCACGGCGGCTATAGGTTCAGCTTCCAGGAGCTGCTGTACGTGGTCAAGATCGTTGTGTCTGGCTAATCGAACGTTTTGCAATGTGCCTGCAGGGACCCCTGTACTCATAGGAATATGAAATGGTTCTTTAACCCCGGCGACGGCGGTATCTTGGATGCCGTGGAAGTGTCCTTGAAATTTAATAATTGCGGTGCGGTCGGTGAATGCCCGGGCGATTCGTAGGGCGAGTGCAGTTGTTTCGGTTCCAGTTACGGTAAAGCGCACACGTTCAGCACCAGGTACACACTCACGAATGAGCTCAGCCCAACGCACTTCAAGTTCGTGGCAGGCACTGTAATGGAAGCCCTTACGTGCTTGTGCAATTACTGCCGCTACGACGTCAGGATGGTTGTGGCCAAGAATGAGAGCTCCATGACCACTCCAGGCATCAAGATAAGCGTGACCGTCTATGTCCCACTTGTACGCACCGTCGGCGTGCTTGACGTAAAACGGAAAAGGCTCAAAGAATCTCCCGTCGTGAACGACACCATTCGGCATGCTTTTTCTGGCCTGTTCATGCAGTGCTTTCGACCGTGGTCTGGCAATCGTGTACTCTTCGTATAGGGCAGCACGAGCTGATATCTCATGGTTGGGTTTGTTTTTTAGGGGCATGCCTATCCTTGGAACCGAAGTTCCCTTTTTCAGGTATTAAACAGACGCTCTGGATATATTCCCTCGGCAACAAGGGCTCGAAGTTTGTCGCGTACTCGGTCGCGGTCATCTGGATGCGTAATGCCGAACCAGGTCCCTTGACTACGTGGTACGCTCACCGTGGCGATGCCTCGTGCAACCATATTGCCGACTACCTCTGGCAACAAAAATTCGGCCGTCTGATTGTGGCCCTGACTTTCTAGGAAATTGATAAAACCTTCACGGAGTAAAGGAAATATTGAAGGTGTAAAACCCCACATATTCATGGAGACGAGAGTGTCTTCATCCAATACGATTGTTTCACCATCGGCCTGACCCTTGATCACGGAGTCGACACGTTTGACATTAGTTAGTTCCGTGAGTTTAGCCAAATTTCCGAGAGAGTCACATTCACAACGGCCACGAGAAACGCCTCCGTGGTCCGACAGAGTTTTTTCTAGATTGAATCCAACACAGGTAAAACAATGGCTGGAGCGTTTGTCTAGTGATGTTAGATGCTTATGAAGAATCGTGAATGAGGCACTTCCATAGAAGTCATCTGCATTGATTACGCCGAATGGGCCTGTGATTTTATCGGCGGTGGCGAGGACAGCTTGGCCCGTGCCCCAAGGTTTGTCCCGTTGCAAAGGTGTGTTTACGTAAGACGATGGTGTGTCTTCCATACGTTGAAGCACGTAACTAACGGGAGGACGCTGGCGATCCGGTTGATCTATCCACTTACGGAAAACTGATTCAAGTTCTGGCCGAATCACCAATACCGTATGTCCGAATCCATTTTTCTGCGCGTCATGGATCGCGTAGTCGAGTAAAGTTTCGCCACTGGGACCAAGAGGCTCTAGCTGTTTGGTCCGTCCGTAGCGACTCGATGCGCCGGCGGCGAGGATAACTAGATACGGTTGCACTAGCAATTCGGAATTCGTAGTTGTTGGCCAATTCTAATTAGGAAACGTGGTGAACGAATGCCATTCATATCGGCGAGTTCACCAGTCGAGACACAGGGGAGTCTGGATGCAATTTTACCAAGTGTGTCACCTCGTTTGACTATATAAGGAATTAGATCGGAACCATCGGGGTAGTTAGCCTCGTACAGAGCGAGAGCTCGATCGAGAATCGGACCAGCAGTGCACCGTTCATTGTATACACGGGTCAGGATTACTGGCAATGTCAGTTGTTCCCCTGCCTCGAGCTGTAAATTCGCTTCTATGCGAGGATTAAGGTTACGTAGTGTTCTAAACCATCCATTTCGGTTGTGCTCTTGGCCAAGACAAATGGCCAATTCGCCGAGTGAGGTGTCTCGGGAGAGCGTGATCTCGGTTGTTTCGGTTTGGTAGACGGGCCACTGTAGGTTGTAGTCGTTGGCGTGTAAGAACAAGTGAGCAGCGGCAAGGATACGAGGAACGTAGTCCCGGGTTTCCCTTGGTAGTGAGTAGTAGAATCGACTATCCCAGAGGCTAGAATCTTTGTATCGACGATGCAATCTGCGTAATCGACTTTCACCTCCGTTGTATGCAGCGAGAGTTTTTTCTAAGTCGTTGTTTAGAATCTTGAGCTGTGCATTTAGGTACGCCACGTTGGCTTTTGTTGCAGCGACAGGGTCCAGTCGTGTGTCGAAACCGTCAACTTCTCGAAGGCCGTAAGCGCGTCCGGTTGCGCGCATGAACTGCAACGGTCCGGCTGCACCAGCACGAGAGAACGAGTGGACTCGACCACGGGATTCGGTCGCGATCATGGCGAAGAGTAGAGCTTCGGGAAGTCCGGCTGCTTTGTAGACTGGGGCGATTTCATTTCTCAGGAATTGATAGTTCTCATAAGAGTCCATCAGCACCGGACGCATCCATGTCAGCCAATCGTCAAGGGCCGCCTTAACGGGGCCGTTCATTTTGACCAGGTCGCTCAGCCCTGTATTGCTCAAAAGTGACGCCGCTTGACCGAGCTCTCTTAGCGTAATGTCAGTGCTTGATTGTCCAGGCGATCCAGAGTGTACAGTGTCGGCCTCTTGGTTTTCTTTTACTGAAGGATTACGAATTTTTCTCAATGCCAATGTTTGGGCCTGTGCTAAATCACTGAATGCGTCGAGAAACCGATTAAGTTCACAGTGGGGAGTTTCATCACATTCGTCTGTGACAGCGCGGAGTGCATCTGCGGTCGCTGATAGGGATTCGATGGCCCATGGTGCTTCATCGTTTAAAATCTGGTCGATCACGAGCTGATAATCCTGACGAATTTTGTTTAAGCGATTGTAAAGGGCAGTGGTTTTGGGATTGAGGATCTCGCTCCTTGCTTGTTGGCTCAGGTTTGATTGCCGGTTGTGTGCAGAGAAGACGGCAGTGTTTTGACGTGTGGCAAGGACTGTCACACTAGTAGCGATTGTGCACAGAGCTATGGCTATTGCCAAATGTTGTCTCGGAATTTGTGACATGGTGCTGGAGAGTCTAATTTATACGAGCAGTCTCTTTCACAATGATACAGGACGCCTGGTAGAAGTCTAGTAATGGGCGAACCTCGAAAGATCACTTGGTAAATCCTGTATACGGTAACAATTTGAAAAGCGCGACCGTTGCGCTCCCTCCGAATACAAATCAAATACTGGCTGCTATTGTTTGTCCGTAGAGCAAGAAACCAATCGCAAACAATGCGGAGTATACAAC
>CAZQMT010000092.1:0-2457 GCA_964594555.1 uncultured Vicinamibacterales bacterium | reverse complement strand
CGCCAAGTAGCCACCAGGGGAGCTTTCGGCCGGATAAGAAGAATTCCTGGAGGTTCAATTCTGCTCGTTTGGTAAAGTACAAACCGAGGCCAAGGGCGATCACTCCGTAGATAAGGACTACGCCCCAGTCAAGTAATGTGAGTTACATTTCAGTGTTGGGCACTACAATACACGAGCGGTGCTTCAGTCAGGAAGCGACTATTAGTATGGTCATTAAGAGGTAGACATCCAGGATGTCAATGTGATGCGTGTTGCAACCGATGTGGGTGGGACTTTTACGGATCTCGTGTATTACGACGTTGATGCAGAAACTGGTTCACCCTCTGCCATTCAAGTTGTTAAGACGGATACGACCCCTCCAGATTTCGAAGAAGGCGTAATGCAATGTCTCGAACGTTCGGGGCTCGATCCATCCAGGATGACGTTCTTCGCTCATGGCACGACGGTTGTAATCAATGCCCTCCTCTCACGAACTGGTGCGAAGACGGGGTTGATTACCACTCGTGGTTTTCGTGATGTCTTAGAGATCGCACGTGGCAATCGCCCTGATCTGTTCAATTTTTATTTCCGTAAGCCTCCGCCCTTTGTGCCCCGTTATTTACGCCAAGAGGTGACAGAACGAGCTAGTTACAAGGGAGAGATTTTAACGGAGGTAGCGCTTGAGGAGCTCGAACCTACCCTCGATTTGTTTAGGCGCGAGGGGATAAAAGCTATCGCCGTTAGTTTTCTTCACGCTTACGCCAATCCGACGAATGAGATCAAGGTGGTTAATGAGATTAAGCGTCAATGGCCGGAAGTTTCGGTCGTGGCCTCACATCGGATTACCCGAGAGTGGCGCGAATACGAACGAACCAGCACAGCCGTTCTTGCCGCTTATGTACATCCAATCGCGAGTGAGTACTTGTCTTCTCTTGAGCGGCGTTTACGTGAAGTGAAATGTCAAACCAGGCCTTTTATTATGCAGTCGAATGGTGGTATTGGGACGATTAAAGGTGCGACTGCTAATCCGATCACGATGGTTGAGTCCGGACCATCGAGTGGCGTGCTTGGAGCGATCGAGTTGGGGAGAATTATTGGAGAACCGAACATTGTTACGCTTGACATCGGTGGGACTACTGCAAAGTGTGCACTGATCGAGCACTTGCAGGCACGTGTTACAACTGATTACAAAATTGAATGGACAAGAACTAATCCAGGATATCCGATTAAGACACCAGTAATTGAGATGGTTGAAATTGGGAGTGGTGGAGGTAGCATCGCCTGGTTGGATGCGGGGGGGAAGCTGCATGTTGGACCACAGAGTGCTGGTGCTGTTCCTGGCCCAGCAGCTTACGGACGAGGTGGCACGGCGCCAACGACGACAGATGCACACCTTGTCACTGGGCGGATTAACCCAGATTGTTTCCTTGGTGGAGATATTAAACCGGACATGGATGCAGTGCGAAAAGCGTTCCAGGTTTTAATGGAGAAGCTTAGTGTTACGGTTGAGGAAGCGGCACGTGGCGTTATTCGGATTGCCAATGCGAACATGGTTAATGCTCTTAAACTCGTTTCTGTTAACAAAGGCTACGACCCGAGAGATTTTTGTCTTGTGGCGTTCGGTGGTGGAGGTGCTATGCATGCGATCTCGCTCGCAGAGGAACTTGGGTTTCCTCGGGTGATTGTGCCGACAAACTCAGCTGTTTTTTCGGCCTGGAGCATGCTATTAACTGATCTTCGTCGCGATTATGTGCGGACACATCTTGTTGAGTTTACAGACGAGACGGGATTAATAGTTGGAGAGAACTTTGATGAGATGAGTGCTGAGGCTATTACTGAATTTTCTTCGGATGGGATTTCAGAAGACCGGTTGACTTTTCAACGCTATGCCGACATGCGTTACCTCGGACAAGAACACAGCGTTAAAGTTAAGTTTCCTGATGGAATGGTCGGACCGGTAGAAGTTGTTAAGGTGGAAAGCCAGTTTCACGAAGCGCACGAGCGTCTTTACACTTTCCGATTAGATCGACCTGTTGAGCTTGTGAACCATCACCTGGTGGTGACTGCTGAAGTTCCACGTCCGGAAATTCCTAAAGTGGCTGTAACTGGCGCTACCGTGGATGAAGCTTTGCGTGGTTCGCGTCGAGTCGATTTCGATGAGTCTGGAATTCACGAAGCTTTGATCTATGAGCGGGCAGTGCTCGAGCCTGGGCACGAGATTTTGGGTCCAGCCATTGTAGAAGAACCAGCGGCTACGCTGTGGCTTCCATCTGGTCGTAGGCTTTCTGTAGACAGCTTTGGGAATCTGTGCGTGGAGCTCGATTCGTGAGCTTGGGTCAGCGTGAGGTGCCCTTGGACTATTTTACAGAAGAGATCATTCAGAGCTCATTCGTCGCTATTGGCGAGGAGATGTTTGTCGCGCTTCAGAGATCCAGCATGAGCCCAATCATTTACGAGACACTGGACTACGCGGTAGGT
>CAZQMT010000091.1:4070-7272 GCA_964594555.1 uncultured Vicinamibacterales bacterium | reverse complement strand
CGGGTTCGGATCAGGACAGCCCACCAAGGCAATTTCAACGAGATAATGTGCTGGAACCATTCGTGTATAGGATGGGTGAAATTGGTTCTTAAGTTTCTCAGTCTTAAGATACTCACTTATCTCGTCGATTCGTTCGGCAACAACCAAGCATGGACCGTCTGCTTTTTTTGCCAAAAAATAGCGCATCGGACGACCGATTGAACGTGCCATCCGCACCAAGGAATCTTGCTTTTGAACAATTGCAAACTGACCATCGATTTTTCGCACTAAATTTGGATCGCCAGACCTAACCGCATCTTCAGCCTCAAACTGGGAAAAATTCAACAATATATTCGAAGTGGGCTCGAGCAGATTGACAAGCCGCTGAATAGGTAGTGAGATTGACATCATAGACTCTCCACTCTCCAAAGCAATATCCCCCTATCGCCGTAGCATCCAGGAGCGATCCTCCCTCATACTCCGGCAGAACAAAATGGCCAGCCGATTATACCGCTCTAACAACATCTTCATCATCCTTCAGGAAAAATTACAGTCTTACTAGTCAAAAGAACAATCTTGTCCAATTAAGCTTTCAGTTCAAGAGCCAGAACCTGATTAAAGCCATGTTAATATCAGACGAAGCTCCTCTTTCAAGACATGTATCAACGATAATACGGAGGTCTCGTGTCTGAACAAAAATTTCTTCCGGTGGATCATCGTATGTACTCAGAAAACGAAATGTGCCGGCGCGCAACAGAATTCTATGCCGAAATAAAAACCCGCCGAACTGTTCGGGACTTCTCAGATCGCCCTGTACCGAAAGTCGTAATCGAAGAAGCAATTCGAGCTGCCGGAACCTCTCCGAGTGGCGCTAACCAGCAACCGTGGCATTTCGCTGTCGTCACTAATAGAAACCTCAAACGACAGATAAGAGAAGCCGCTGAGGAAGAAGAACGGGAATTTTACGAAAATCGTGCGCCAGATGCATGGTTAGAGGCCCTCGCTCCACTAGGAACAGACGCGAGTAAATCTTTTCTTGAAACCGCACCATATTTAATTGTTATCTTCAGCCAGAACTACCGTTGCAACGACGATGGTGAGAAGCTTAAGAACTACTACGTCCAAGAGTCTGTCGGAATTGCAACAGGCATTCTTATTACAGCCATCCATCAAGCAGGATTAGTTTCCTTGACGCACACACCAAGCCCTATGGGCTTCCTGAGTTCAATCTTGGGCCGACCAGTAAATGAACGCCCCTTTCTCATCCTCGTTGTTGGATATCCATCTGAGGACACAAAAGTTCCAGACATCAAACGAAAAACACTCCAGGAAATCACAACATTTCTTTGAATTCCAATGAATTGAACTCGACTACTCAAAAACCGAACTCTTTAGACACTAAAATAACGTCTTAGAACAGATGGCTTAGGTTTCGCTGTAACACTGGAAACAACCACAAGCAAAAGAGTCGAACCGATGGTCATGGGAACAACGGGTAAGAAGCCGAGTACGGCCGTTCCTCCAGGCACCCGTGAGACAAGATCGAGTCCAAAAGCTGACCACACGACGACTTGACCTGTAGTAGGTGGAGCTACAATTGCCTGGAAAACAGCAACTGCCAGTACTGCCAGTGCGGTCCAAAGAGTTGAGGCCAGTGCACCCCATTTTGTACTGCCCTTCCAAAAGAGCGCCGCAAGCATCAACGGAGCCAAAGCAGCATAGCCAGAGAATGCATACTGACTGGCGATAGCAAAGATTGAAGCTGGCATTTGTATTGCGATTACATAAGCAAGCGCTGTTATTACTATGACAAAGATACGTCCAGTCCGAACTTGCACCTTTTCACCGAAACGCTCTTTACCACCGTAGTAGGCGAAGATGTCTTCTGTAAAAAGAGTCGAGAGCGCAAGTATGTGGGAATCACTGGCCATCACAGCAGCCATAATTGCCGCACCAAGAAGCCCGGCCAGCCATAAAGGCGCGTAGTGCTCAAGCATGAGAATGATAACGTCGTCACCTCGCGATTCTTCTACAAGCTGCCCTCGTGTTTCAGATGAAACAAGTGCCCCATCGTTAACAAGTGTCTGTCTCGCCTCAATCTTCGCTTGGATAGCAGGTACATCGGCGGCTTGATTCGCCATGACGCCAAGAAAAACACTTGGCAACCAAATAATCAGAATGCACAGCGGATACAAAATAACTGTTCGCTTGAATTGGGTTACACGTCTCGCCGTAAGACAAAAGATCGTGATATGCGGAAATGCAATTGTTGAAAGTGGAATAAAAGTATAGCTAAAAAAAACCAGGGCTGAGAATTTCTCACGCGTCATAAGTGGCGCGAGCCAAACCGATTCCAGCATGGCCTCTGAAGCGTTCCAATAGCCACCCATACCAACTCCAATAACCCCAACCGCTACCGCGCCAAAAATTAAGAAAAGCGTCGTCTGTAGTGCATTCACCCATGCCGTTCCTCTCATACCACCGAAAAACACATAGCTCATCACTACCAAAGCCACCGTCGCACCACCAAGCCAGTACGGAACGAATCCACCACTGATCGCGTGTAGCGTCGCACCTCCTCCCATTACGCCAATGACAATATACGGAATCAACAACGTCGCCTGAACCGCAGCAATTACAGTGCCGATGTGTCGACAATCCCAACGGTCACGAAACATCTGTACTGGTGTCATGAAACCGTGACGTTTTCCAAGTGCCCAGATACGCGGCCCGATAAAAAAGAGCGTGAGCGGTATAATCAGAGCAGACGAAGAAGCCATAAGACCAAACGTTACGATTCCATTGGCAAACGAAAACCCTGATGCACCAAGGATCGAAAACGCAGTCATATTTGTGCCAACTAGTGATAGAAGAAACACGGTCGGACCAAGCGACCGACCAGCAAGGAAATAGTCTTCAGCGCCAGGACGTCCTCGACGAAAGGCAAAGATCCCAATATAGAGAACAACAACTAGGTAAGCGAGAATTAGAAAGGTAGGGATCAATTAGACTTTTTTCTTTCTCGTAAATACTGATCGACTTCAACTTCGAGATTCGCTGGCCAAGCATAACGAATGAGTACCCACATCAGGAATGACACAGCCACTGTATAGCAGACGTGGTAGAAAAGTCCGACAGGTAACAAACCAAAAATCAGCGGACGGGCTTGATCTCGGAACCAAAAATCTTGATGAACTAAATAAAAAACAGTGACGACGATCGT
>CAZQMT010000091.1:2352-4060 GCA_964594555.1 uncultured Vicinamibacterales bacterium | reverse complement strand
TAATGGTCTCATCTAGAAACCTATAGTTAAGAAACTCAGCACGGTGACATTAGCACGATCGGTAAACACCCAATCTGACTACTTCACACAACTACGACACTCGCTGACCGACACAGTAAAGATATTCAGCTGTCCGAAGAAAAATCTGGCCATCTGAGATCGCGGGTGAACTAAGTGTATAAGCATCTAAATCATTTTCTGCTAAGATTTCAAACTCTTGCCCCACCCTAACGACCGTTGTCAGGCCATCTTCATTAGAAATATACAGTAAGCCATCGGCTGCCAGAACCGGTGACGAACTATAAATAGCTGGTTGAAGGCGTTTCGGACCCCAAATCGTTTCGCCTGTCTTAGCATCTAAATTCCACATAATGCCCTTATCGTTGACAACGTAAAAAAACTTGCCGTCAGTCACGGGCGTTGGCACATCTGGCCCCTTATCAAATTCCCATAACCGGTGTGAATCTGTGACATCACCCCGTCCACCTGCCTTAATAGCCAACATAGGATTTACACGTGTCGGCGCATAGACAATGTCATCCCAAACAACGGGAGAAGCCACTATTCGGTAAGCTCCATTATCCGTCGGATTAAGTCCATTCGCACGCCAGAGTTCCTTGCCAGTTTCCGGATCATGCCCGGTAACACAGTCACCGCCCGTAATAACAATTTCTGTCCATGCTTCGTAACGAAGAAGAGCCGGTGTAGTGTAAGAATCTGGTGATTCCCGTCTCGCACTGGTCGGCCGCTCTACACGCCAAAGCGTTTCACCTGTTTGTTTGTCAACACTCAGGACATAGGAAGGGTCATCCGTCTTCATACCATGTAGCACTTGAATATAGAGTGAATCACCATACAGTAGAGGTGAAGACGCATAACCCCAATTCAAACCAAACTCACCATAATCGGCTTGAATATCACGCCCCCATACTTCATTGCCTTCAAAATCAAAAGCAGTCAAAATCCCGGTCCCCGTCATAACATAAACAGCAGTACCATCGGTAACGGGTGAAGGGGAAGACATGTTTTGTTTTCTCATTTTAGTATTGCCGCCACCCAATGACTTTTTCCAAAGGACTTCACCTTCTACCCGATCGATACACCACAACGAAAGCATTTCTCCATCTTCTTCTGCAACATTTAGAAAAACATAGTCTCCCCAAACAATAGGAGTTGCTCCACTCCAACTCGGCAACTTCAGTCTCCACGTAATGTTTTCTTCAGATGACCAGTGGACCGGCAAATCAATGTCTTCACTAATACCATTCAAGGTAGGCCCACGCCATTGTGGCCAGTTTGTCACCTGTGCCGAGACCACGGAAGTAACAGCAACCGTAAAAACCAAAGAAGTTAAGAGTTGTTTATACAAAGACTCACATCCTTACTTGTTGTCTTGTCCGTCGTCTGAGAAAACAGCGTGCCCTCCGATACGACCAAACCCTACTCGGCACGTAGTGACTGAAGTAACGGCGATCGAAGCGTAGCAGCCATCGCTGCAACAGAAGCTACGAAACCTGATACCAACACAAGCGGAAGCAATAATACCAAAGAGAGCGTGGGCAACTCACCACCCCGCGAGGCTATCACAGGAGCGATAGACAAAAGAGCACACACAGCACCGATAAACAGGCCCCAGAACAGCAACCAAACATTTTCTGCCACAACCATTACCATCGCACGACAACAGGGCCCGGAGGCTGGGGGATGA
>CAZQMT010000091.1:0-2342 GCA_964594555.1 uncultured Vicinamibacterales bacterium | reverse complement strand
ATTCTCTTCGACTCTCGAGAACATTTCTCAATAATACCGCCGCTAATCCAATAGTTCCAAGGAGCAAACCGAGACCGCCGAGAACCTGAAAAGTTGACAGATACGTGTTCTCGACACGCTGGAAGCTAGCAATTCTTTCCTGTGTCAACATCACGTCAAAACCATAATCCGACAAATTTCTTTCAAGCATCGAAGCTATTTCAGGTGCTGAATCAACCGATACATCAAGAAGAAAGAACCGATAACCATCCCATGCCTGAAACAAACTCAGAAAATTCGTTTCAGACATCAAAAGTTCCCCTTGAAATAAACTGTCGTCCAACATACCCACAAGCCGAAGTCTCACGGGCTTCCCGTCCACATCGATGACTATGTCATCTCCGAGACCAAGATGGAGAACGTAGGTCATCGAATTAGCATCTCCGACAACAGGGATGACCCCATCTGGCATATCACGATTCAGAACCTGCCAAGGATTTCGAAGCTCAACATCACTAGCGGAAAGCACCGACCGAAACGTAAAGCGACCGGCCTCAAGAAAATTCTCTGGCGGAGCTAAAATACGTGGGTTATCTGGACGATATAAGTTCAGGCAGCTCGCATCATCTCCAGGCCTCACTCGGAAAGGCATGAATTTAACAGCATCGAACCTTCCTCCCTCATCAATTGGAAAACTGAGCTCCTCACGCCCTTTAGAATCATTAAGATCATGATAAAGAGGTATGAGGGATTCCGCGAATAACGAAAACCCACCATTACCAGAACGATAATCAATCCCCTCATCTTTACCAGTCTTACGAAACGCATCGACTGAAACGATAATAAACGAGGCCGATGCTATGAGTGCAATGCAAAGGACGCTTCGTCCAACACGGCAAGATGCATTTCTAAATCCAACTCTCGAAATAACCCACCAACCAGTACCAACGATGACGCGTCTTCGATTTCTGGCAAGCCAGATCGAAGCGCACATGACAGCAAAAACTAACAGTGCCGCACCGCCACCAAAAAATCCCGCAGCCTGGTCGATGAAGCCCATTAAAGCAGCCACTAATAACAACATGCTTAGTAGACCAAGTAAGCCAGTCCCAAAAAACCCACGCGCTTTAGACTGACGCATTGACACCATCATGTCCCCAGACGCTCCCGTTATAAGGGCACGGGGCGACGACTGTACAACCGAGCGTAAGGTAATCAGAGTACAAACGATTGCCGCTACGACCCCTCCCACAACACCCAAAAATAAAAGAGGCTGAGAAAGATGTACCTTAAGTAGCGTCGTCCCAACAGCATCGACCCACCAGGTCCGTAGCCCAAGCATGACGAGTGCTCCGTAGGACACAGCCCCAACAACTCCAACAAGGCCGCCCACTGTGGACAGTACTATTCCTTCCGTCATGAAAAGCATCCGAATGTGGGCTCGCGTGAATCCAATAGCACGAAGCAATCCCACCTCACGAAGGCGTTGTTCAATGCCGAGTTTAAAAAAGAAGGCCGTCAGCAATAACGCTGAGACAACAAGAAAAAAACTAAAGTAGACAAAGTACTCGCCAAAATCAGTCGCGCCTCGAGAGGCGCGCAAACTATCTGAACGAACAGCCCTGACGACAAAACCCATTCGCACAGGGTCAAGAACAGACTTCAGGCTTTCCATATAAGACGCCATGAGCATCTCGATCGAATCGGTAGGTTCACGTAGCTTGGCTCCTGCGCTTCGAGTCAGGTGCAGTCGAATAGATGTCAAACCACCGTAGCGGGAACTCCAAAGTTCGCGACCCTTGTTTAGAGGGATGAATGCTTTAGGCGTTGTCCGATAAAGATCCCAATACTCTTCGTCCTCCGGACGCACACGAGACAAGTCGATCGAGAACGGCGGATCCCACGCACCTAAACTCTCAGTTTCTGTTATACCGGGATAAGAAGGTGCGAGGTCGCGGTCATTAATCTCACCATCAAGTAGTACAACAGCAGCCACTTGAAATTCAGTCTGTCTTGTTTCTAATCGGCCTTCTTCGAGCCAGACGTAGTAAGTCAGCTCTACGGTATCGCCAACTTCGGCTTCAAGTTCTTCGGCTGCCCAACTATTAAGAACAATCGGAGAATGAAAGTCAGTACGGAGCCCGTCGAAAAATGTTTCAAACTCTATGGCTGTCACTAAAGAATAGGGAATCTCATAGTTGTCGATCTCGATACTAATTACGAGGTACGTAAAAATAGGTTGGGCGTGTAAATCAGCGTGTTCAGAAGAAACTGCGGCTGCCTCAGCCTGTACGTCTCCAATTAAGACACCATCACTCTCAATAACTCCTATTGGCCTGGTGTCTAGAATACGTGTTCTAACG
>CAZQMT010000090.1:2103-7282 GCA_964594555.1 uncultured Vicinamibacterales bacterium | reverse complement strand
AATAAAAGAACTTGGGCCTGTGCTGACTGCCTTATTGGTGGCTGGTCGCGTGGGGTCAGGTATCGCGGCAGAGCTCGGTTCTATGGTAGTCACAGATCAGATCAATGCATTGCGTTCACTTGGAACCGATCCAATACGAAAGTTAGCTGTCCCGCGTGTTTTGGCAGGAATATGGATGGTGCCTGTTTTAACCGTTTTTGCTGATTTTGTTGGCATTGTTGGTGCTTGGGTGATTGCGACGACTCAACTTCGAATAGCTTCAAGTGTGTATTGGATGTCAGTCATTGACGGTTTGTACATACAAGATGTGTGGATGGGCATGATTAAGCCATTCTTTCTTGGCTTTGTTATTGTAAGTATCGGCTGTTATGTTGGACTTAATACTTCAGGTGGCACACAGGGTGTGGGACGTGCAACAACTAATGCAGTCGTAGCTGGATCTGTCGGAGTTTTGGTTGTTGATTTTTTTCTGACAAAATTGCTAATTGTGACACTCTATTGATTCTTGGATCGTAATTGTTTCGGCAACTTATATCAGGAGATTATTTAAGCTGAATTCATTTTCGAGAGTGCTTCTTTTGGGTTTGTGAGCTGAGGAAGTTCGACAGTTATTCGGCTGAGCGATAAGATCTCGAAGGTGGGTTAGTCGTAGAAGCCAGTGTGTGCGTCGTTCCGATTGAGGCCCTTACTTAATGCTTTTGTGCGATAGCAAGGAGACGGGGGATATAGGAGACATAAGTGGAAGACAGTTCAGCGCTTGAGCATGCTTTTGAAGAAGAGATTCCAGCCGTAGTATTCGATCGCGTGAATTTGGCTTTTGACGAAAGCGTTATTCTGAAAGATCTTGCATTCACTCTAGAGGAAGGACATACCAAGATAATTTTGGGTGCAAGTGGGGCTGGAAAATCGACAGTGCTGAAGCTGATTCTCGGTTTGCTTAAGCCTGATTCTGGAGAGATTTTTGTAAATGGTCAACGGGTTGATCAAATGTCTGAAGATGATCTGATAGGGGTTCGTTCAGATCTCGGAATGGTCTTTCAGGAGGGCGCACTTTTTGATTCGTTGACAGTTCGGGAAAATGTTGGATACAAGCTGTTCGAAGACTCGGTGCTTTCGTTAGACGAAGTGAACGGTAGAGTTGAAGAAGTGGTAGGTTTTGTCGGACTTGGCGACTATATAGACAGAATGCCCTCTGAGTTATCCGGTGGACAGCGAAGGAGAGTGGCTATCGCGAGGGCGATGACAGATAAGCCGAAGGTGCTGCTCTACGATGAGCCAACTGCAGGTTTGGACCCAATAACGGCGATGTCAATCAATAATGAGATTGTTAAGCTTAGAGATCTTGAGAATGTCAGTTCAATTCTTGTGACGCACCAGCTGCGATACGCCTTCTATGTCGCAACGCACACGGCGGTAGTTAACAATGGGCGTGTCGTGATCGAAAAGGCCGATCCTTTAAAAGCGGATGAAGCCGAGTTCATCATGCTTCATGACGCGGGTGTGATTTTTGAAGGAAATGCGACGGAATTTCGTAACTCTGATGATCCTTATTTACAGATGTTCCTTGAATGATATCTGAAGAAAGATAAATTGCCATGCCACGTACTCGTTCTCTTGCCTGGTCAGAATTAAAAGTTGGAATACTTTCGGTTCTTGCGGTAGTAGTTTCGGCTATCCTTGTTTTTTCTGTTGGTCAACAAGGAGGGTTCTTCTGGCAGTTATATGAACTTCGAACATCTTTTGAAGATATTCGTGGTCTTAAGGAAGGGGCTGTTGTTCGTGTGGCTGGCGTAGAGGTTGGTACGGTTGAAGATATTCGTTTCGATAGAGCCACTGTCCAAGTCGTCATGGCAGTGTCTCGAGATATACAGGATAAAATAACAAACGAATCCCGTGCCTCGATTGGCTCATTAAGTATGCTCGGTGAGCCTGTGATTGACATTACGGCTTCGATTACGGGAGAGGTTTTGGGCGAAGGAAGTTTTCTTCAGTCTGGGGAAGCTGGAGGGCAACTTTCAGAGGTTGCGTCAACCGCGACACGTGGTCTTGAAGAGGCCACACTTCTACTTGATGAAATTCGTCAAGGAAGAGGGTCTGTCGGAAAACTCATCGCTGACGAGGCTCTGTATGAAGAGACTTTAAGTTTTATTAAGGCTGCTGAGAAAGTCGCATCGAATTTAAATGAGGGGAATGGTACGATCGGTGCCATGTTGAAAAATCCAGAGGCCTATAAGGCCTTGGAGTCTTCCCTGATTCATCTCAATGGGGTAATGGAACGACTTGAAAAAGGCGAGGGCGCTCTCGGACGTCTTGTTGTCGACGAAGAGTTCGCTAGTTCCATGTCATCAACAGTAAGTAGTTTTGGTGCTGTGGGTGAAAAAATGGATACTGGCGAAGGTACATTGGGACGATTACTTAATGAAGACGCGCTCTATGAGAAGCTAGATTCCCTTACGGCTCATCTTGATAAATTAACGAAAAGTCTTAATGCCGGAGAAGGAACAGCGGGCCAGCTACTTCAAGATCGGGCTTTATACGAAAACATGAATGAAGCGGTCAGTGAATTTCGTGATTTAGTGACTGATATTAGAGAAGACCCAAAGAAATATTTGAATGTTAGAGTGAGTATATTTTGATTTTAACGGACATACGAGGACTTATTGGGAGCCCCCTATGATTCGGGGCTTTAGGGCTGCCAGCGAGGTCTGATATTGACGCGAGGCCGGCTGTGGTGGAAGAATACTAACCAGTAGTGCCACTTTGGCGCTTTTCTCATAGGACAGGAGTCTAACTAATGACGGGCTTCCGAAGCATTTCGATTTACGTAATTTCAGGACTACTGGTGCTCACATCCATGGTGGGTGCCGCTACAGCACAAACCGGGTCAGGGCCACTCGTGCAAGAGTTGGTTGACGTGATGGGCGAGGCCGGAACCGATACAGCAGCCGCTCGACATCCTTCAGTGAATGATCAGTTCGTCGCAGTCTTATTATTTCCTGGACGACAGCTGCTTGTTGTTACTGCTCGTTATGAGTCTCCTTCATTGCTTTACCAGCAACTTGTAGAAAAAAACTACCGAAACATTTATATGGACCTCCAGAGCGCCTCGATTCCGGAGTCCAAGGTGTTTATTGACGACCTTGGAGCTAACGGACTTGTATTTGTTCCAGTGGAGGGAGAGCCGTACGACACGTTCTCTGATGCGTCCGGGGCGACTGCTTTTGACGGTGATTGGAGCGCCCGAGATATTTCAGAAGCTGAGTACACTGAATCCTTCCAAGAAGCAGAAGCGATATACGTCGAGCTTCTTAGAGCACTCATTGCGGAGATTCAAGGTTCCGCCTGAAGCGCTAGCATCGAAACAGTCGTAAGTCACGGCACAATCTAGATCTTTGCCTGTGCTGGCCCACTGTTGTAGGGGCTGTCATGGCTTTCGTGTGCGTGTACTGTGGCATGCGAAGTGACTTTCGATCTGATTACAATGCATCAGATCGTTCGAGTTAGACCTGGCATTTGTCGGCAGGTTGGGCGCTTGGCTCAGTGGTAGAGCATCGCCTTCACACGGCGGGGGTCAGTGGTTCGAATCCACTAGCGCCCACCAACCTACTGTTGGTCTCTATGCGATGATTGTTTAAGTGCTGCGAGATAGGGTAGGTGGCGATATCTTTCGTTCAGATCGAGGCCATAACCGAAAACGAATTCATCGTTAACAGTAAATCCAGTGTAGTCGATTTCGATGGGAATACGTCTCCTCGCAGGCTTGTTTAATAGACATGCGATGCGAAGTGCCAGAGGACGTTGTTTCAAGAGTAAGTTGGTAAGCTTGGAAAGTGTTAGGCCCGTATCGACGATATCTTCGACGAGGATGACGTAGCGGTCGGTGATGTTGTCTTTAGGTTTGAGTGGTATTTGGACAGCTCCTGAAGTTTCAGTGCTATTTCCGTAGCTCTTGGCAATGAGAAAGTCCAGAGTAAGGGGCCTACGCATTCCGCGAATGAGATCGCCGAAAAAGACAATTCCGCCCTTGAGGGTACATATGAAGTGGGCTTCAATGTCTGCCGGAATATCTCGATCGATTTGTTCGGCGAGCTGCTTGACTCGTCGTTGGATTTCATCTGATGACAGCAAAATTGGGAAGTCTTTTTGTTGTGGCTCCATGGCATTAATCAACTTTATTTCTGGAAGACTTGGACGCGGCCTAAGAGCAAGTTTTGTTTCTTAACGAGGCAGCTTTTTTGGGGCATGCTATTTTTGATTTGTTTCGGTGAGAAGAACCGAGCGATGTGGAAAGGGAATTTCGATTCCCTTGGCGTCGAATGTTTTTTTAATTCGGCGACGTAGTTCTCGTCCGACCCGCCATTGTTTAATTGGCACGGTCTTGATTCGAATTTTAATTGTTACCTGTGAGTCTTCAAAGGCATCGACTCCGAGCACCTCAAGCGGGGCCAGGATATGGGGTTGAAAGGTTTTGTCTCTCATGAGCTCATCGGCGATTTCTTCAAGAATTCGTACGACTTCATCTGTGTCTTCTTTATAGGCAACCCCAACATCGAGTACGCAATAGGAGAAATCTTTTGTCATGTTTGCAAGGGTTTCGATGGTTCCATTTGGAAAGACGTGCACCGTTCCAGAAAGATCGCGGAGGGATATTGTGCGAAGCTTAATTTTTTCAACGACACCACTAGTACTATTAATGATTGCGACGTCCCCTACACGTACTTGATCCTCAAAGATAATGAAAAATCCTGAGATGATGTCACGTACTAGCGTTTGTGCGCCAAAGCCAACCGCAAGTCCAATGATTCCGGCACCAGTCAGAACCGGCGTAATGTCAAGCCCGAGTTCTTTGAGAGTCATAAGGCCAGCCGCACCAACGACTAACACGGCAATTGAATTTTGAATTACGCTGCCAAGTGTCTTCGCTCTTTTGGTCCGTTCAGTAAAGTCGTGGCCGCTCCTACGTGAGACTTCCTGCTCGAACCGCTGAACGCCAAGACGTGAAAGACGAATGACGACTTTGGCTGAAACTACGATTAGTAAGATTTGGAGCCCCGGTCCGAGTAGCCATTCGGCAAGCACATGGGAGTCAAGTCCTACGTTGAGGTCGATTCCAACTAGTTGGAGGGCTGGTGGGAGGATTACTGCCGTAGTGAGAAGAGTAATAGTAATTCGAATTGTT
>CAZQMT010000090.1:0-2093 GCA_964594555.1 uncultured Vicinamibacterales bacterium | reverse complement strand
CCCACCCCCCACCCCACCGGCGCCCAGGGCCCCCCCCACTCGGGGGTTTGGGGGGGGCGTTGTGTCTTCACTGCCAAGGATGGCAACGAAAGCATGACGCACGAAACGTGCAACTACTTGGCCGACGACAAACCCGATGGCCAAGACGAGTACAAGTACGATGATTACAGCTGGCCACGTCGTAGAGTCATTAAGGAGTCCGTGAAGCATGAATTCTCCTGTTGTTTGATTTTTTTGAAAGTGGAGCTGGTTCAAGGGGATATAGGAGTTTTAAGAGCTTGTTCAGAAGGTGTTTATTTGAAGTAATGAAACTCATCCAGTCGTTTCATTTAGGGTGAGTCAAAAAAAGGATACAGCCATTAATTGTTCGATGCTAACACAGGCTGCAGCGGAAGGTTAGATCTCCAGGTTTTATGCCAATTTCTGGGGTAGCGCAGAATGGTCATCCTGGCCTATCATGGGAGGGATGTGACATTTATCCGTGGGATGGTGTCAGTGGTGTTCGACCGTTTAGCCGATTAGCGACAATTACAATGGTCGGAGTGTACTGATGCGGGTTAACCCGTTGTAATCTAACTACCGAAATTGTTTAGTTCGAAGAAGATTTGCAGTGCAAGGAGGATGGAGATGGATATTTTTAGGGTAATGATTTCACGTTTGCTGCCGTCATGTCTGGCGTTCACTTGGTTGGTAATTGCTATCGCCTGTGGTGGTTCAGAAGCGCCTCCAGTAGACCACTCGGAGATGGAGGTGAATGAGTCAGAAGCGGTGGCGGAGGTGCCGACAAGCCCCCGAGTGTTTTTTGTCGCACCCCTCGATGGTGATGAGATCTCAGTCGATGTGCCAGTAGTGTTTGAGTTTGGTTCTGAGCATTTCGACATAAGCCCTGTTCCAGAGGAGGTCGAGCAGTCTCGGCCAGCCATGGGGCATTATCATTTGGGTGTTGATGCGACCTGTTTGCCTGCAGGAGAACTTATACCGCAGGCTGCTCCCTGGATACATTTTGGCGATGGTTCGAACACCATCGAAATGCCACTCGAGCCGGGTGAGCACACTTTTTCCGTTCAGATCGGCGACGACGAACATCGCACCATGGAAGATTTGTGCGAGACGATTACGGTTATGGTTAAAGAAGGGATCTAGAATAAGGCCTTGATGTGATCTATCTTCCTATTCTTCGGTGGGGCGAGTCTTATAAGAGTCTAGAACTCGAACAAGTCCTGGACGACTTTCTGAGCCGACGCTCCCACAGTGAAGGGTAAAGGCGTGGGTTGCTTTTGATTTTAGTGGTTTGGACGAACAGAGACGGTAAGGCTTTGTGGAAAAGCATGCGTCGATTCGACCATCAGGGACGTGACTCTTTTGGTGTGTGTGCTTCCCGGGTTATGTCTGAGAGGGTTGACTGCGGTAAATCCGGTTGCTCTTGAGTTCTCGGGACATTCCTACTGGTAAATGCTCTGTTGACTAACCTGATTTTCTGGTTCAACAGATAGTGCGATCAAAAAAATATATTGCTATGAGCTGGTTGTCCTCTGTGTCGGAGAGACGTTTGGACTTTTAACGTTAAGAATCGCATGAAAAAGTTTTATATAACGACGGCCATCGACTACGTTAACAGTAAGCCACACTTGGGGACAGCCTACGAGAAGATTGGGGCTGACGTAATTGCTCGATACATGCGACTCAATGGGGTTGAGACGTTCTTGTTGATGGGGAACGACGAGCATTCTTTGAATGTACAGCGAAGTGCCGAGAAGTCTGGTCTTGATCCGATGGAATACTGCGATCAAATGGAGGTGGAATTTAGGGCGGTTTGGGACTCGCTTAATATTTCTTATGACGGCTTTGTTCGAACTACCGATAGGAATCACAAGCTTTCGGTGACTCGTTTTATTGAGCGTATCGCTGAGGCTGGTGATATTTACGAAGGTTTTTACGAAGGTTGGTATTGTGTTTCGTGCGAAGCATTTAAACAGGAAAAAGACTTAGTTGAAGGCGCTTGTCCTACGCACCGGATTAAACCCAATTGGATTAAGGAGCAGAATTATTTTTTTCGTTTGTCAAAATACCAAAAACCCTTACTTGATTATTAT
>CAZQMT010000089.1:0-7384 GCA_964594555.1 uncultured Vicinamibacterales bacterium | reverse complement strand
ATCTTCACCTTCAAGCCCAGGTGTCACAGTGCGGGCCACAAAACCTGAAAGCAAGCCGGTCTCACCGATTCCAAGACGTCCATCGAAACCAAAAGTCCGATTGTAATCATCGGAAGCCGCAAGATCGCCAGTCGCCTGACGGTTCACGAAAATCCCTCCGATAGAAGAACGGTTTGCCAACTCACGACTCATTCTTGCCACACTAAAATTATTCGCAGGCGAGACCCCAGCACGTTCCTTCGTCTGCATATTAAGAAGACCGATATTATTGCCCCCAGCCTTACCGGAGACTCTGGCTCCAGCCACAATGGGAATGGACTCACCATTGTCACTGATGCCAATTCGACGACTAAAAAATAACTCGACTTGACTCGGGGCTCCTGCTGCAAAAAACCCAGCGTTCTCAAGGAAGAACGGCCGTTTCTCGGGAAAAAAAAGGTTAAAGCGATCGAGATTGATTTGTTGCTCATCCACTTCGACCTGTGCAAAATCAGTGTTATAGGTCGCGTCAAGCGTTAGACTCGGTGTCAGGCTATACTTCGCATCCAATCCAAAACTTCCCTCAAAATCGGTAGCACGTGGTTTTTCACCTTTGGTTATCGAATCACCAAGCAAGTAGGGCGTGATTTGGAAGTTCACCTGTCTCTCGATCTCGAGTCCAGTCAATAAACCAGCGAGTGACAACCGATAAAGATTGTATTGACGCGGTAATTGTGACCAAAAAGCCGTCTCGTTTCGTCGACGGATGTTCCGCTGGAAATTTATCCCCCATGTTTGTAAAGCATCTATCGATTGATAGCGAATCGTACGGAACGGAATCGCAAATTCTGCTGTCCATCCGATCTCGGAGATCTGAGTCTGAACTTCCCAAGCCGCATCCCAATTCAAGTTAAAGCCACCGCCTGCACCACGTTGCTGACCGCCACCACCCTGCCCACCTGGTCGGCTACCTCCGCCGCCAAAACGTCCACTACCCTGCCCCTCATTTGTCACCTGACCGTCATATTCGATACCAGCTGGGTTTGTTCCAAAAACGAAGCCATTCTGCGTATCTAAATACGTGTCAAGAATTATCTGAAAACTATCCGTTTCCTCTAGAGATGCATCCCTTCGACTGTCTGAAATGATGATAGACCCAGGATCCCGGTCGTAGCACACGACACCGAAGTAAAGCGTCTGAGATGTATAGACAACTCGTATTTCAGTTCGCTCAGAAGCCCTCTCACCCTCGTTCGGCGCTATCTGCCAAAATCCACTCGTCGGCTGCGCGCGATCCCAAGCTGAATCGTTCAAGACATCACCGTCAACGACCGGCACATTCTCATCGGCAATTGCCACCGCCGAGAAACTGCGCCGTGACGCGGCTCCGATTTCATCAGATGGGAGCTGGGCTTCAGCCACCGAAACACAAAAAAGACTCAGACAGCCAAACAACGCCGTAACCCCTCGTATGCCACCCCCAAAGCAGCAATAAGCATTACAGCACTTCCACGCAGTTCTCAGATATGCGAGCAAATTAGCCCCTATATATTAACGTGTGATAGTCAAAAACTCTTTCGAGAGAAACCTAACGCGAGGGAAAGTCTGACCGCCACTACGAAGCCGCGAACAAAACAACCCATCTACATAAGTAAAAACAAAAAGCAACACACACCACAGGAAAGACGAACCCAACGGCCCTCATTATACCCTAGGATCTCAGCCGACCCTGCACGAATGAGACCTTTCCAAAACATCGATCTTTTTTTAGTTAGTCACGAAAAAACTCGTCCAAAAAGGCCGAGAGTTCGGCGCCATGCATCATTAGCGGCATCGGCTCGATAGACCTCAGGGCGCTCATTATTGAAAAACGCATGACCTGCGCCTGGGTATACGACGACCTCTGACTCTCTACCACAAGCTAGTTGTTTCTTCTCAAAAGCCCTAGCATCTGACACCGAAAAGAACTCCTCTTCTTCTCCGAAAAATATTATCCCAGGCACGGTAATTGCATCGGTAGAAGCTGCGTCCTTCGGCGGAAAACCGTAGAACGACGCATACGCGTCAATACCTGGCTGACACGCTGAGATGACAGTCAATGCACCTCCCATACAAAATCCCACCACGCCAACTCGAGTGACTCCCTCTTTAGTACGAAGATACCGAACCGCTTCAGAAATTTCTTTCGTCGCGAGTGACCAATCAAGGCCTTCCATTAAATGTTGCGCTTCAGCTTCTTCTACTGTCTTCTTACCATGATACAAATCAGGAGCTAACGCGATATAGCCCTGATCGGCAAACCGCCGAGCCACATCCTCAATATGTGGAACCAACCCCCACCATTCCTGTAAGACTATGATGCCGTGCAAGCCAGTACCAGGATGTGCCAAATACCCACTACCACTTACAGCCCCACCGGAAAACTCCACAGTACTGATCTTAGGCATCAACCCTCCAAACAAAATTACACCCTAGATTCTTCTTTTGAAAGAATCAGGATACTTGAAACAATCGAATAAAATGCGCTCTCTCTCTTACGTTCTCAACATCAACAAAAACACAGCCTAAATACAATTCTAGGCGCCAACTTCTAGAACAATCTTCCCGATATGTTCGCTTGATTCCATCCGCTGGTGTGCCGATGCAGCCTGCGCAAGAGGGTAGACTGAATCAATAACTGGCTCCACTAAGCCTCTTTCGAGCCAAGGCCAAACATTAGCGAGAAGCTCTCTTGCAAGAGCACCTTTTTCTATCACCGATCGTGGTCGAAGACTCGAACCGGTGACTGTTAAACGCTTTTGGATAACAGGTATAAAATCAAGGTCGACCTGAGCGCCATCCAATACTGCAATTTGCACCAGACGACCTTACACTGCAAGCGACTCGATATTACGCCTCGTATAACTTCCCCCAACGATATCGAGTACCAGATCTACACCACGTCCCTTGGTAATAGTGCTAACCACATCGACGAAATCTTCTGTCCGATAATTAATTGCTACGTCTGCTCCAAGACGTCGACAAGCCTTACACTTTCGTTCGGATCCAGCTGTTGTAATAACCCGTGCCCCAAAAACCGCTGCCAGCTGAATCGCAGTCGTACCGATACCACTTGAACCCCCATGAACCAAAAAGAAATCTCCTGTTTTCAAACAACCTCGTTCGAAAACATTAGCCCAGACCGTAAAGAACGTTTCAGGAATCGCGGCACTCGATATCATGTTAAGACCAGGCGGAACAGGAAGACACTGTGAGGCCGGAACCACACAATACTCTGCATATCCACCACCAGCGACAAGCGCACAGAGAGGCTGGCCTGGTTTCCACTCTATTTCCCCAGATCCAATTGCAGCAACACGGCCTGATATCTCAAGTCCAGGGATATCCGACACCCCTTGCGGTGGCGGATACCGACCCTCTCGCTGCATGACATCGGGCCGATTAACACCAGCCGCTTCAACTCGAACTAATACTTCTCCCGACCGAGGGGAAGGAACCGGCCGCTTAACGGCCACCAGCACCTCTGGTCCGCCAGGAGAAACAATCTCGACGGCCGTCATGAAATTTGGGACACTGCTGAACGTCACGGTTTTAGCAGAACCTTGCCTGTAGTTCCCCGACCCGCCAATGCATTATGCGCCGACGCCGCATCTTGTAACGGGAATCGTGCTCCTATCCTGACCTTTAATTTATGGCTAGAAATCGCTTGGAACACTGCTCCTGCTCGATACTCTAGTTCAGCTCGATCTTGAGTGTAGTCACCCAATGTGGGCCTCGTAACAAAGAGCGAACCGATTTCACTTAAGCGAAGCAGATCTAAAGGAGCTATCGGTCCGCTAGACTGCCCAAACGCGACAGCTAATCCTCTGCGCCGGAGACTACGAAGGCTGTTCTCAAATGTGGCCTGCCCCACCGAATCATAAACAACATCAACACCAACTCCATTAGTCAGGCTTCTAACCTCATCAGAAAAATTCCCATCACCATACAGAACAACGTCCTTTGCGCCTGCTTCCCTCACAAGAATCGCTTTCTCTTTAGTTGAGCATGTGCCAATTACACGAACTCCAGCAGACGAAAGCATCTGAACCAGCAACAGCCCGACACCACCCGCAGCCGCGTGCACTAACACTGTCCCATCTTGCTTCGGTTCGTAGATGGTATGAGCTAAATAATGCGCTGTCATCCCTTGCAGCATGACAGCGGCCGCATCTTCATCAGAAACACCATCAGGAATTCGAATTAGCTTATCGGCAGGAACGATAATGGACTCTGCGTAAGAACCTGGAACTCCAGCCCAAGCCACGCGATCACCTGCCGACAAGTTTGTTCCATCTCCACATTCCCTGACCGTACCAGCACCCTCTAAACCGACAACGAATGGCAACTCGCGTGGATAAAGTCCGGTTCTCATATAGATATCAATAAAGTTAACACCAGATGCGGCAACGTCAATCAGCACCGACCCAGACTTCGGGTGGCCAAGCTCGTTTGTATCGAACTTTAAAACTTCAGCACCACCGCATTCGTAAACAAAAACCGCACGTGACATAGCATCGCCTCCTTAACCTTCTCCAAGTACCGTAGATTTTACCAAATGTCCTCATTACAAGATTTTGTATAGGTTCCCTCTTCGCTCGATCATCGTCAATGCCTCAGCATCGAGAAAAGTTAGTACAGAGAGGCCCGGCATTAGTCTTTCTCTCGGCAGGAAGAACTCGTCAGTGAATGTTCGAAAATAACGTACTCCGTAACACGTCGACCTGCGATCAAATGCTCTTGAATAATTCGTTCAAGCACATCTGGATTACACCGCGCATACCAAACACCTTCAGGATAAATGACCGCTACCGGACCTGCCTCACATATTCGCAGGCAATTAGCTTTGCTTCTAAATACTCCACCTTGCTCGGACAACCCAAGCTCACGAAGGCGGTGCTTCAGATAATTCCAGGCGACAAGCGATTGTTCTCGATCACAACATTTTGGCTTAGTTTGGTCACAACAGAGAAAAATATGGCGCTGTATGACCGGAACACCGATCGACTCAGCCACCCGACGCTGTCTCGCGAGACAAGACATATTCATCGCCGACACACTCTTCATCGATCGTCAAATAACGAATGACGACAGTAGCACGAACCCCAGGACAAATCATCACAACCTGGCTAAAAAAACGAACGTACGCTCTTATGAAAATGGCCTCATTGAAAATATCGAATTTCGCGTCAGCCCCCTCCTTCGATAAACTGATTGAATAAAGTCTGGCCCATGCCCTAATCTTCAGACTTACCATTGTAGGAGACTTAGACATGCTAAAAGCATTTACTACTATTTTAGTATCCATGTCGTTGCTCACATCGACAGAAGTATTTTCTGTAGAAAAATTCCCCAAGTTTTCTTTGTTCTCCTTCACAAACACTTCTCAACAAGAGAGCCTAGCCCCGTTCGTGCCTACGCCAGATTTAGTGGTAGAAAGAATGCTCGAGCTCGCCAACGTCACTAATAGCGATGTAGTCTATGACCTGGGGTGTGGAGACGGACGTATCGTTATTACAGCAGCCGCCAAATACGGCGCCCGAGGGGTTGGAGTCGACATCGACCCGGTACGTATCGCCGAGTCAAAAGCAAACGCCAAAAAAGCTGGCATCGAGCATCTTGTTGAGTTCAGGCTTCAGGATGCCATGGAAGTCGATCTTAAACCAGCAACCGTTGTGACCGTATACTTACTCTCTCACGCTAATTTAAAGCTTCGTCCAAGACTAACAGAGCAACTTTCCCCAGGAAGCCGTGTTGTTTCTCACGCTTTCGACATGGGAGACTGGAAACCTAACAAAATCGACAAGTTCGACGACCGCTACGGATTCGATCGAACACTCTATCTATGGACGATAGACGGGATTAAACGTCCATAACCCTTAACAAAACGATGTGAACTTACAATTCACCTAAGCAGAACTGGATTACCGAAAGCACTACACTTGGCACTGCCTCAGCACGTAACGTTAGGCGTCCCAGTCTAACTGGCCTAAATCCGTTAGCAAGAGCTAGTGAAACCTCATCACCGGTCCAGCCACCATTTGGTCCAACGGCCACTGTCACTGCATTAGGAATTCCTCCCTCTCGTAAAACATATGGAGAGTAAAGACCTGAGATGTTGACTGAAGGCTCAACCAAGATCAAGCGACACTCGTCACCAGGTTTTTTTATAAAAGATTCAAATTCTATCACTGGTGAAATCTCAGGAATCTTTGCCCGGCCACATTGCTTAGCCGAAGAACTCGCCACCCGTCTCCAGCGGGCCAGATTCCCTGGTCGTCCGCGAACTTTCCGTGCCATATTTGTGCGAGTCGTTATTATCGGCTTAATAGTAGAAACACCTAACATGACGGCATCACGAATAACCACACTCATTGAATCCGTTTTAAGCACAGCTTGAGCGAGCGTCAATTTACCTGCTGGCTCTGAAACTGCTTCTACACGTTCAATAGTCCTGACTGATACTCTTCCATGCGAAATAGCCTCAACGCGAGCAATATACTCTCGCCCCTCACCATCGAATACCCCCACAAGCTCACCAAGGCCAAGGCGAAGCACCTGCGTCAAATGTCGGCCTTCTTCGTCAGGAAGCCAATCAACCCCACCAGCACGTGCATCGGGAAAAAAGAAACGTGGTCGCATTAAGACTCCAGACTTCTACAACCGTTTCGATCTATACTTCAGACCTGTCGAGGTGGTCGCGAACGGGAGCCATCACCTCCCGCTCGGGTGCCCGTCATTGTCGAGCATCCCTACATGCTATTCCGTGGACAACATCTAGGTAAGTACAAAATCATGGCGCCGCTCGGCAGCGGTGGTTTTGGGACTGTCTATCTAGCCGAAGACACCTGGATTAACAAGAAAGTCGCCATTAAAGTCCCACACAAACAAAGCGTCAAGTTCGCAGAGCTGCTTCGGGAGCCCCGACTGCTCGCCAGTTTAAATCACCCTAATATTGTCACTATCACAACCGCAGAGAAACAGAGCAATCTCTTTTTTATTGTGATGGAGTACGTCGCCGGAAAGACTCTTGATCACGTTAGCGAGACCGAGTGCCAACTCGAGCTTCTTAGAGCTCTCGACTATGCATGTCAGATCTGTAACGCCATCGATCATGCACATCGACAGGGCGTAATTCACCGAGATCTAAGACCTGCCAACGTCATGGTGTCTGAGGACAACCTCCTCAAAGTAACAGATTTTGGCACATCTCGGTTTCTGGAAATCGCGGCCCACGGCACTACCGTGATCGGAAGCCCCCCCTACATGGCCCCAGAACAATTCAAAGGCATGGCAGTTTTTGCATCAGACATCTACTCTCTTGGCATAACTCTTTACCAGATGCTTACTGGAGTACTTCCTTACC
>CAZQMT010000088.1:0-7605 GCA_964594555.1 uncultured Vicinamibacterales bacterium | reverse complement strand
AGCAGAATCCGATAAAGATATCGATGCCCTCGCAAGTAAATCTCGTTGCCGACTAGGGCGGGCGATGCGTCAAACTGATCGTCCATAATGTTTTTCGCCAATACCTCAAACACGGTTCCGTGACGAATTACTAAAACTGTCCCATCTCTTCCAGAAATATACACTCGCCCAGAAGCTCCGACCGGTGAAGAAAAAACATTGAGCACATCTGGAAGCCGTTGCAACCGATAGTGCGGTTCGCCTGTTTTCGCGTCGAATGCCGATAAAACTCCAGAATTAGTTTTTAGAAAGTACAGGATGCCGTCATAGAGTAAAGGCGACGGCACGTAAGGCGTGTCGCGATCAAGTTCCCAGGCTATCGCACTAGTTCCAGTAATGTCTCCCTGAGCCATCGACAACTGAATCGCCTTCAGATTGTTTCCCCGATAGCCACTCATTGCAAAAACTAGCCCTTCAGCGTACACCGGAGACGGGATTGGATTCATTGTCAACCCATCACATTCCCAAACAACGGAACCGTCATCAAAATCATAACTTTTTAAACGCTTCGTACCAGACACAATGACCTGAACGTCTCCGTCCTCATCGACCACAAGAGGCGTAGCCCATGTATCGATTTCATCTCGATCAACTCGCCATATTTCATCGCCAGTGTATTTGTTAAGTGTTACAACAAAGGACTGACCACCGAGGTGGTCCCATACAATAACTAGACGATCCCCATAAAGAGCCGGCGTACTCCCCTCACCAAACTTATTGCGCATTCCTTTGTCGCCAAGATCCTTCTCCCACAGAAGGACTCCGTCCATATCGAATGCAAAAATACCTCGAGATTCAAAATAAGCGAATACATGCTCGCCGTCAGTAACAACAGAATTTGACGCCCACGTACCGTAGTCGGTATGCGCCGCCTCATGCGGTTCTTCCTCACGAACCGTTCTTTCCCATACAACCTCTCCACTACTACGGGAAATAGCCATAACCACAAACCGATGTACTCCACGTGGAGTCACTGTACCCCGAGCCTCATGGGACCTTTCGACGTCAACATCAACTGGAATAGCCGTTGTTAAAAAGACATGATCTCCCCAAACTACAGGTGACCCGAAGCCGCGGCCAGGAATCTCTATCTTCCATTGAATATTCGTAGTTTCACTCCACTCAATCGGCGGATCTGCTGTTCTAGACACCCCCGTAGACTCGGGACCACGCCACTGTCCCCAATGTTGTGAACTCACCACTTCCCCTGCGATGAGAATCGAACCAGGAAGGCACGAACTTATAAAAATCACTAATCCCAGTAACTCTTTACCTCGCATAGAAATCTCGCCCCCATAGAAAATTACGACAAACACGCCTTTATCACTATCGTAACCACCGCGAACATCATCAGACCGCTTTCCCCACTACTAACATAGCAAAATCAAGGATTAAAGCCAGTTCGGTAACTGAATGTAAGAATACACTTCTTACTTTTCCTTTTAAGGAGTTTCGAAATCGAAGAACTGACCACCCCCGAGAAGTCATCTCACATCCGCACTTTTCTTGACCCTTCACTCGGTCAGCTATAGACTGTGAAAATCAAATTGAGACTCAGTCTCATTTTATCGCCAGTTTCGCTATTGATTGGTACCCCGTAAATCGATTTCTAGGATTGTTAACTACGTGCAACGAGGTGTTACTACACTAGACCAGCTTCCTCTTGGCGAGGAGGCAATCATCCGTCATGTCGGATGTTCAGGGCCTACAGCTCGCCGACTCATGGAGATGGGCCTTTTATCAGGCACGCGGGTCGAAGCGATTCGACGTGCCCCACTGGGGGACCCCCTTAAAATTCGGTTGCGCGGCTACCTTCTTTCTCTCCGCCACTCCGACGCCGCTCAAATCTCACTTGAAACAAACACGAGAAAAAATACAGGCGTTTCCTACAAATCTGTTCAAGACCTCTATCAGTTTCCGCCATGTGTTATACACCCCACGAAAAATGACACCCGTACAGGACGAGTACTTCTAGCTGGCAACGCAAACACAGGGAAGACGACCATATTTAATGCCCTGACAGGATCAAGAGCACAAGTGGGAAACTACCCTGGTGTCACGGTGACACGTATAAAGAAAAAGGTCATACTGCCTGATGGTACGCCAGTAGAGATCAGTGATCTTCCAGGCACTTACAGCCTCTGTACGAACTCTCCGGACGAACAGGTAGCGATCGACGAAATCCTCGGCCGCTACAATACTCCTCCTGACGCAGTGATAGTTGTCGTCAATGCGAGCACCCTTGAACGAAGTCTGTACCTCATGGTCCAAATCGCTGAAACCGGCCGCCCCATTGTCATTGCTCTCAACATGGTAGACGAGGCGACAGCAGCCGGTATCAACATAGACACCAAACGATTAGGTACATGGCTCGGTGCTGCAGTAGTACCAATAGTCGCCTCCAAGGGAGAAGGCATCAATGATCTTCAAACAGCCATCTCAGCTGCTATCCATCTACAACCGAGAGTTAAAGACACTTGGCTAAACTTACCGGCCGAAACAGAGGCGGATGTCTCACAAGTCAGAGAAGCCATTACCGAAACTATCGCAGCTGACTCTTCGGCTGTGAATCGGTCCTTGGCACTCTGGTCAATCCTATCGCTCGAATCAAACGACAAGGCCGATATCAACCTACCCCGCTCTGTTCGTCAAACTGTACACAAAATCCAAACACGGGCTGCCGATAGCGACCGGAACCTCAGTCAAGAAATTATTTCATCTCGCTATCGCTGGATTGAAGCAATAGTCGCAGACAGTCGAACCTTCACCCATCAAGACACACGTAAATGGACAGATAAGCTTGACGGTATCCTGACGCAAAGAATCTATGGCTTGCTCATCTTCGGTATTGTAATGGGACTCCTATTCGAAGCACTCTTCACTTGGTCTGAACCAATGATCAGCGCCATCGAAACTTCAACCGCTTGGCTGCAAACCAAAACGGCACTTTTTCTACCTGACGGCATCTTGCAGAGTCTAATTATCGATGGAGTTATCGCTGGAGTCGGAAACGTTGTAGTTTTTGTACCGCAAATCACTATGCTTTTCTTTTTTATCGCCGTACTCGATGATGTGGGCTACCTTGCCCGCGTAGCATTCATCATCGACCGCCTAATGGGCCGGATAGGTCTCCACGGAAAAGCCTTCGTTCCAATGCTATCTGGTTTCGCATGCGCCATTCCGGCAGTAATGGCTACGAGAAACATCGAGAACCGGAATGACCGCCTTATTACGATGCTAACACTTCCGATGATCTCATGCAGCGCCCGCCTACCTGTTTACGCTTTGGTCACGGCAGTGATTTTCACAACCGATGAACGGTTGTTTGGGGTGTTCAGTATTGGCGCTGTTGTTTTATTTTCAATGTACGCATTATCAGTGATCGCCACTCTAGCCGCTGCAGCAGTGCTGAAACGGACTATTTTAAGTGGGCCGAGCATTCCTCTTGTTTTAGAACTACCTCCTTATCGTGTTCCAGTATGGAAAAATGTATTACTTGTAACCTGGCAGCGAGTACAAAAATTCCTAGTCGACGCAGGCACCATCATTCTTACAATGACAATCATTCTTTGGGCATTTCTATCATTTCCTACCAGCGAAGAGATCTCATCTCGTTACGATGAAGCACGTTATTCCGTCACCAATACCGACTCTAGCTCACCGACAACGGAGCTGGCGAGGCTGAATGGACTTGAGGCCAGTGAACAGCTCCGCCATAGCTTCGGCGGTCCTTTTGGGCCAGCAATCGAACCGATGCTTGCACCTTAAGGATTCGATTGCCCCATAGGCATTGCCCGCGACGGAGCTTTCGCCGCCAGAGAAGTATTCGTGTCAACACTCGGCATTGTCTTTGGTATCGAAGAAGCCAACGAAGAAACTCAGTCCTTGCGAGCATCTCTCAGAAACGCACGAAAAGAAGACGGCTCACCGTTAATGCCCCCCCTAACAGGTATTTCCCTTATGGTTTTCTTCGTTCTGGCATGCCAGTGTATGAGTACGATTGTCATTGTACGCAAAGAATCTGGCACGTGGAGGTGGCCGATATTCATGTTCGGTTACATGTCAATTCTTGCTTACACTGCATCGCTTGTGGTTTACCAAACCGGATCAGCACTCGGCTTAGGGGGCCTATGAACTGGCAGGAGCTGATTGTTTCGATAGTCGTTGGACTCGCCATTGTATTTCTGTACCGGCATTTAAAAAGTTTTTTCGACAGTTCAAGCACAAATAGCAGCTCCTGTCACAACTGCGATGACTGCGGTGACGATAAAAACTCCATCACTAAAGAATGAATCATCAAACCCGCATGAACCAACAATCTAACGCCTGACAGGCTCATTCCAGAATTTTTCAAAAAGATAGCGCTCTCCACGATCGGGGAAAACAGTCACGATCACTCCTTCTACAAGCTTTTCAGCTATACGCAGACAAACAGCCAACGCAGCCCCACTAGAAATTCCAGCTAAAATCCCTTCTTCTAAGGCCAATCGCCGAACCATTTCATAAGCCTCTTCGGTAGACACACGAAGATCCTGATCGGCTAAACCTGTGTCATAAATCTTTGGAACAATCGCTGAATCCATGTATTTAAGTCCTTCCACTCCATGGAGAGGTGAAGCTGGCTGAAAAGAAATCAGCTGGATTTTCTGCGAGCGCCCCTTAGTCAAATTACGTAGGCATCGCCCAACACCCATAAACGTACCAGTTGTACCTAGCCCAGCAACAAAGTGCGTGATCTTTCCTTTCGTCTGCTTAAAGATCTCTACTCCGGTGGTTTCATAATGAGCACGCCAGTTAGCGTTATTGCTGTACTGATCAGGATAAAAGTACATGGAAGGATCTTCAGAATAAATGCGCCTCGCTTCGAGAATCGCTCCGTCCGAACCTTCGAGCGGGTCAGTAAATACAAGTTCCGCACCATAGGCCAGAAGAATTTCTCGTCGCTCTCTAGTAATATTTTTCGGTACACACAAGCGAACTGAATAGCCCTTGGCCGCACCAATCATGGCGTAGGCAATGCCAGTATTTCCTGAAGTGGCATCAAGAATGACCTTGCCATTACTAAGGGCTCCACTTCTTTCACCCTCAGAAATCATATACGCAGCCGGTCGATCCTTGGCTGACCCACCAGGATTCTGCCACTCTGCTTTGGCGTAAATTTCCACACCAGGTTTAGCCCTACAAACTTGAGCCAAGCACAAAAGAGGCGTATTCCCGATGAGACTAAGTATCGACGCACTGTGAACTTTAGCTTGTTTCGTCATTAACACTACACGCGATTACAACCTGGCGACATCACCAAGGCCTAACCGCCCAATCGTCAGAAAAATTCCTCGGGACAACTTCTGATAGTTCATACTCCAGCCCATCTTGTTAGAAAACCTATCTCACGAAAAAAAACCCGGAGAACAATCGCATCCCCAGGTCTTCCGTTCCACACTTTAATTATTCAGTTTCTACAACAATCGGAAGCTAGGGAAAGGGGGCCAACAACGGCCTCCGTACAACAGCAACAGATAAACTTCGCCCACGAAATCACTTGACGATTCTCAACCATGCTTACGTTCATCGTCAAGCCAACCTAAATCGTGATAACAACTAACATCCAATCCAACAAGGCGAGAATACTCCAGACCATAGAAAAGCTGGAGGCGCCGCCCGGATTTGAACCGGGGATGGAGGTTTTGCAGACCTCTGCCTTACCACTTGGCGACGGCGCCGTCGGTGCAGGATAGCGACTTCAGGAAAGAAGTTTGGAGCGGGAAACGGGATTCGAACCCGCGACTTCGACCTTGGCAAGGTCGCACTCTACCACTGAGTTACTCCCGCTCTAACAACACCCTACACCGTAGTATAGCGCTCCCACCATCAATCAAGCCAACGATAGTATTCATGCTGACCCTTTGGAAAAATTTCCTCGAAAGAGAAATCTCCAGCGTGGCTTGCGGGAGCAAATCTTATGACATTTCGACGAAGCCACTTATTTCCGCTTCCATCTCGTTCCCGCAGGACTATCTTCAAGAACGATGCCATGGTCATCAAGCTCCTTACGGATACGGTCAGCAGCAGAAAAATCTCGATTAACTCGAGCCACTCGACGCTCTTCGATAAGACGATCGATCTCTTCAACTTCGACCTGAATTTTCACCACCTCGGATCGTCGTAATGCAATAAACCCAAAAACCTTATCGAAACCATTAAAGACCTCTTTAATAACACGGACATCAGGCTTACCTACTTGTTTAGCATCAACGGCTGAATTAAGTTTCCTCACGAGATCAAACATCACGCCAAGTGCTCCAGGCACATTCAAATCCTTGGCCAGCATCTCAGCGAATGCCTTTTGTGCCATTAACACACGTTCACGGACTTCAGGATAGGTTTCCTTATAAGTAAAATCATCGAGACGGTCGAGAAAACCCATGAGCCGGCGTAGAGATTCTTCCGCTTGCTCAAGGCTTAACCATGAAAACTTCAGCTGCTTTCTATAGTGCACTGACAACAACGCGTAGCGTAACGCTGACGCCCGATAACCACGTTCAAGAATTTCTTGAATAGTGAAAACATTTCCGAGAGATTTCGACATCTTTTCGTTGTTTACTAACAGATGCTCTACATGTACCCAGAAACGAGAAAACGGCTCGCCACATGCACCTTCACTCTGAGCAATCTCATTCTCGTGATGAGGAAAAACTAAATCAACCCCACCTGCATGAATATCAATCGGAGGTTTACCGAGCAGCCGAAGCGCCATCGCAGAACATTCAATGTGCCAGCCTGGACGGCCTGGACCTATTCCAAAATCCCAAGTCGGTTCGTCAGGGGTCGTAGCTTTCCACAGTACAAAATCACGAGCATCGCCTTTTTCATAACGATCCGAATCAACGCGCGCACCAGGCTTAATTCCTTCGTGATCTAATCGCGCAAGTTTCCCATACTCTGAAAAACTTGAAATCTTAAAATAAACCGAGCCCTCACTTTGGTATGTATGCCCCCCTTCTTCAAGCTTTGAAATCATCTCCACCATGGCCTTTAGGTTTTCCTCGTCACTCGCACGCGGCATTTCCTCAACAGATTCAAGTCCAAGCACCGACGCGTCATCTAAAAAAGCTTCGATGAAACGTCCTGTATACTCACGAAGAGGAGTGCCAGATTTTCTTGAACCTTCGATCGTCCGATCATCGATGTCAGTAAAATTCATCACCTGCTGAACATCGAAACCTTCTTGATACTTCATAACGCGACGAAGTAAGTCCAGACAAACAAAAGTCCTAAAATTACCAATGTGCCCACGCGCATAAACAGTCAAGCCACACGTGTACATTCGAACCTTATTAGAACGATCGGGTACAAATGGCTCAACCCTCCGCGTCAGCGTATTATAAAGTTCCATCTTATTTCGTCTCGATCGATCTAGAATCCCACCAGCATGTGTCCGCTCTCCACTTAACAATCCTGCTCATGTCATAACACCCAAAGCGCATCAATTTCCAAGCCATAAGAAAAAAACGCCTGCGTTCTATAGCGACATCCGGTCAAAAAGCTTAAGAGCACAAAGGCAGTCAG
>CAZQMT010000087.1:0-7993 GCA_964594555.1 uncultured Vicinamibacterales bacterium | reverse complement strand
ATTCCAGAGCTTGGAGTTAAGGAAATCGATTCGGGTTGTTGTGGAATGGCTGGGTCTTTCGGCTACGAGGCGGAACACTACCCGTATTCGATGGCTATCGGTGAACGGGTGCTCCTCCCAACAGTCAGGGAAACACCGCCGGAGACAATCATCATCGCAGACGGCACCTCGTGCCGTCATCAAATTAGTGACGGCACGGGGCGCGACGCTATCCACTTAGTACAATTACTGGAACGAGCGCTGACAACGCCGTAACTTCCTACAAAATTTTACGCGCCAGAATTATGGTTCCACGATTGTCTTGATGATCCGTCCATAGAATTCGTCCGATGCTCTACCTTGATGCCAACGCCAAACGACTACGAGATCGTGCTCAGGGTCAACCCAGACAGTGTTTGAACCAGCTCCTCGAGCTGAAAAGCTTGTTTCCGGTGTACTTGGCCAAGCTTCCCCATCAGTATTGAGCCACCAGAGATAACCGTAGTCCGGAGAAATATTAGCGTCTCCACGGGTTGTCGCCATATCAATCCATTTTTCTGAAATTATACGCTTGTCTCCCCACTGACCCCTCCGGAGGAAGAGATAGCCAAATCGTGCGTGGTCGAAGGAATTGATCCAAACACCAGCACCCCATCGCGTGCCACCTGTTACTGACTGCATTTTCTTGCCGTCAATAGTTACATAGGAATTGCGGTAACCATGGTAGCGCCAAGTGTCCGAAGCTCCAATTGGATCCATGACTTCATCCTTGAGTACTTGGGGTAACGGTTTTTTGAAGAGTCGCATTAGAGAAAGCGCTAGGCGATTAATTCGGACATCATTGTATTCGTAGTAGGTTCCTGGGTCTTGTAACTCACGTGGTTTACGTTCACCAGAACCAAATTTCTCCGCACCTACAAAATCGTGTTTCCTGTTCCAGAGAGTCCCTTCCCACTCCGTAGTCTGTTGAGCATGGTGGTGCCAGGTAACCTTAGCGTTGTGAGGAGAACGATAACCACCGTCCTTAATATATTTTCCAACCGGATCATGCACATCGTCGATAAGGTCACGATCCAGTGCGAGACCGATAAAAGTTGAAAGATAGCTCTTAGCCGCACTGTAGGTCGGGTCTACCGCAGTCGTTTCACCGAACTCAGCAACAATGTAACCATGCCGTATAACGAGTCCGTTCGTATGTGCACGTTGCTCCGGAAGCGGACCGAGCGGTGTTCCAAAATTTCGCTCCTGATCAGAGAAATCCATCTCTCTATCAGTTTCTTGTGACTTCGCAAACGTAATCGCTTCTTCGAGAAGAGCTGGATCCATACCAACCTCACCTGGAGCCTTCCGTTCCCATTCACCCGGGGGCGGGTAGTAAACTGATGACTGCGCGTCAACTGATGGCTGACTAGCACCGAGCGTCCAAAAAATTCCCAGAAACAGAGGAACAGCTAAACGACACAAATTCTTATACATCACCTTCTCAACCTTTCTCGAGGTTTTAAGCGAGACCATCAAACCACGACAAATAACATTCGCTACCTGTCATTTACTCTTGTGCCCGATATATGTCAAGCATTCTGTTTCGCATCGAAACTTTACACTATGATTAAGCCTAGATCCCAGAGGAGAGCTTTAATTATGGTGAATTCTCGTTCCTGCACTGCCATCTTGGTCGTTGTAATAACAGTTTTCTGCTTCGACACCGCTTGGAGCAACTCACGACACACTAAGGACAGTCACGCATTCATTGGCGCTAGAGTTATCGACGGCACTGGAGCAGACCCAATCGAGAACGCAACTGTTATTGTTCGAAATGGCCGTTTTGAAGCAGTAGGCCCATCAGAAATCATCGAGGTGCCAGATGGCATAACGATCACCAAGGTGCCCGGCAAGACAATTGTTCCAGGTCTAGTCAATGCCCATGGACACATCAGCGACGTTAAAGGACTAGAGTCAAATCCTGAACACTACACAACGGATCACTTACTCGATCAGCTCCGTCTATACGCTCGGTACGGGGTGACCACTATCTTCAGCCTCGGAGGAGACAAAGAAAAGGCCTTTAAACTTCGGGATGCTCAAAATACGTCAGACCTCGATCGAGCACGAATCTTTGTTGCTGGACCAGTAGTCACATCAGGAGATCCTAAATCGGCACGCAGGATGACCCATGACGTCGCCGACATGAAAGCCGACTATGTGAAAATCAGGGTTGACGATAACCTTGGCACTGTACGAAAGATGTCCCCGCCAACATATGGAGCCATCATTGATGTCGCCCACCAGAGAGGACTGAAAGTCGCTTCACACGTCTTCTATCTAGAGGATGCTAAAGCTCTTCTTAAGTCAGGCAGTGACTTCATCGCCCACAGTATCAGAGACAACGATGTCGACAAGGAAACAATCGAGTTACTGAAGGCGAAAGATGTCTGCGTATGCCCTACACTCACTCGAGAGTTATCCACATTCGTCTACGAAAATCGACCAGCTTTCTTTCAAGATCCATTTTTTTTACGTGAAGTCGATCCTGTCGTAATTGAGGAACTGCTAGACCCTGCTCGGCAGAAAAAAGTAAAAGAAAGCAAGTCTGCTCAAGGCTATAAATCTGGCCTGAAAGTCGCCATTCGTAATCTTAAGACACTCTCAACGGCTGGTGTGCGAATCGCCTTCGGTACCGACACAGGTCCAGCCGGCCGTTTTCAAGGCTACTTCGAACATATCGAGATTGAAATGATGTCCGAAGCGGGACTCACCCCGATGCAAATCATTAAGGCTGCAACCAGTGATGCAGCGCGGTGCTGGGAAAAACATGAAGAATTGGGTTCGATACAACCTGGGAAATGGGCTGATCTCATCGTCCTTTCAAAAAATCCCCTTGATGACATCAAGAATATACGTGAGATTGAGTCCGTATGGATCGCAGGCAATCGTATCCCAAGAACGCGCTAGTAATAATCAATCAAAACTCTTGATGGTGTAAATGAATTCTGAAAAAGGACTCGTTGAGATTGCACCTGGCGCATACCATCTCCCTGCTTATCTGACTAGCCAAGAACAACTTCAGCTAGTGCTTCGATGTCGTGAACTTGGCACACAGCAAACTGGTTTCTATCAACCGACTGTTCGAGGAGGGGCAAAGATGCGAATCGAGATGTTGTGTCTCGGTCAACACTGGAACCCTATGACCTATAGTTATGAGCCGAATCGTTCTGATTACGATGGAAAGGCTGTGCCACCACTGCCAGCTGATCTGTCGACAATCGCAGGACGGGTCGCAACCGCGGCCGGCTTTTTATTCGAACCTGATATCTGTATTTTGAATTACTACCCACCGGATGGACGACTTGGTCTTCACCAAGACAAAGATGAGCATCCAGAGACATTAAGATTAGGTATTCCAATCGTTTCTCTCTCTGTCGGTAACACGGCACAGTTCATGCTCGGTGGCATACGACGAAAGGACCCAACACAGACCATCCTGCTGACATCCGGAGATGCCTTGGTATTAGCAGGACCAAGCCGGCTACGCTACCATGGTGTTTCTCGAATATTATCTGGAACTGGACCTAAAGAACTTAATCTGAATGGCCGTTTCAATCTAACATTTCGCCGTTACTAATAACTTGCGTCACAGGGATTTCGACAGCTCTTTAAAATTAAAAACCGCGCTTGCGTCCTCGGACGCCACGGCGACTCCCCTTCGGTTTAGCTCGGCCGCCACGAGAGGGAGCACCATCCGAACGATCAAAACCACCCGATGAGCGTGGTGGCCTTTCCCGCGCCTCACTCACTCTGATGTTTCGACCATGTAGTTCTACACCGTCTAACTTCTCAATAGCGACTTGAATTGCTTCGGAATCATTGAATTCAACAAACGCAAATCCTCTCGGACGATCCGTGACACGATCAATAGGTAAAAAAACTTCTGTGACAGAACCAACTTCTGAAAACAACGCTTCAAGGTCTGTCTGTAATGTCTCGTAACTAAGATTTCCAACAAAAACTTTTGCTGACAATGACGTCTCCTATACTTCTGATGTTTGTTCAACTTTTCCTATAAAAAACTAACCTTCGTTTCAGAATCGTTATCGAGATCGATCCTACACTACTGTAACAGATCCATGGGAGGTTACGCTTAACTCCAAGCTAATACTTGTCAATTGGAAACTTAAAATCAAGTCTAACAAGTTATACTGAAGATCCTTGGAGCTACAACCATCGAGGATGTCGCACATGCGTAAGCTGTCAATTTAAAACGCCAATGATTGAAAATGTCAGTGTTAATTAATACCATGCCAAATTCAAAACAACGATCCGAGAGCGTGGTACTTGAACGTATAAAACTTGCGCCCAAAGAACCAGAGCGTTACAAAGTGTTACTGCTTAACGATGACTACACCACCATGGAGTTCGTTGTTGAAATCTTAGAGACCGTTTTTCAGAAGACGAGGACCGAGGCCTTACGTGTCATGATGCAAGTACACAGCCAAGGGCACGGCGTGTGTGGCACCTATTCACATGAAGTCGCGGAAACGAAAGTCTCTATGGTCCATGAACTAGCACGTCAACACAACTTCCCTCTTCGTGCCAGTCTCGAACGTGGATAAACGTATTACAGAAAGCTGATTCAATCATATGTTTAGTTCTTCGCTTGAAGTCATTTTAACAGTTGCCTACCAAGAGGCCACGTCGCGTCGACACACTCACCTAACGTTAGAGCATTTGCTTTATTCGATGACCCACGACTCAGAAGGCGAGAAAATTTTGTTGGCCTGTGGCGGCGAGTTGCCCAAGATTCGTCAAGCCCTTGATGAATTTCTTCAGAATTCACTTGAGCAGTACCATCGAAGTAATCAAGAAGAACCTAAGCAAACCCTCGCCTTTCGCCGTGTCCTCCAAACCGCAGTTCTCCACGTTCAAAGCGCAGGGCGTAACGAAGTGGAGGAGGGAGATGTTCTTGCGGCTATCCTCCAGCAACCGAAGACATACGCTGCACAGCTACTTGAGTTGCACGGCATATCCCGATTAGACGTACTTAACTACATCTCGCATGGGATCTCAAAAGTCTCCGTAACCTCTAACAACGAAGAAGTTAAAAACTCCCATGACGTCGTGTCTGCTGGAACTGATGAAAAGGGTTCGGTAACTTCTCGCGCCCCTCTCGAAACTTATACAACAAATTTGACGAAACAGGCTCAAGAGGGAAAACTCGATCCACTAATTGGACGCACTGAAGAACTCCAAAGGACTCTCGAGATCCTCTGTCGACGACGCAAGAACAACCCTGTGTTTGTCGGTGACGCTGGAGTAGGCAAGACGGCTCTAGCCGAAGGCCTAGCGATTCAACTCCTAAGAGATGATACGCCCACTCCACTAAAAGGGGCCGAAGTCTTTACACTTGATACTGCGGCGCTACTTGCCGGAACACGTTTTCGCGGAGATTTCGAGGAACGCTTCAAGGCTGTTTTACAACTATTGGGCGAACGACATCAACCGATCCTCTTCATCGACGAAATTCATTCAATGGTCGGTGCCGGAGTTACCACTGGAGGCACTCTAGATTTAGCGGCGCTCATTAAACCAATTCTCACCTCAGGAACGATAAAAGTAGTCGGCTCAACCACCTTTGAGGACTACAAACACGTCGAGAAGGACCGTGCTCTAGCCAGAAGACTGCAGAAGGTTGCTGTCAACGAACCAAGCATCGAAGAAACCATCGAAATTCTTAAAGGCTTGAGTTCACACTACGGCGCACACCACGATGTTGAGTACACTGCCACGGCTCTTGAAACAGCCGCAAGGCTAGCAAGTCGCCATCTGCGCGACTACCGCTTACCGGACAGCGCGATCGACGTTTTGGATGAGGCAGGAGCCGTACTCCGACTACAAAAAGCCGGTGCTAGCAATTCCAATACTGGCAGTAAAGTCGTTTCCTCAGCACCCAAGAAAACTCTAAGGGTCGGTCCGGAAGAAATCGAACATGTCGTCGCCAGAATGGCACGCATACCGAAAAAGCAAACCTCTTCATCCGACAAGGAACGTCTCAGAACCCTCGAGGAATCGCTACAACGTGTGGTATTCGGTCAGAACGAACCGGTACGCACTGTAGTAGCCGCCATTAAACGCTCTAGGGCTGGTCTTGGTATACCAGATCGACCATCAGGCTGCTTTCTCTTTACCGGTCCAACCGGGGTCGGTAAAACAGAGCTCGCTAAACAGCTGGCTCTTCATCTTGGCAGTGAATTTATTCGTTACGACATGAGTGAGTACATGGAAAAACATGCAGTAGCTCGCCTGATCGGTGCACCGCCAGGGTATGTCGGTTTCGACCAGGGAGGTCTTCTGGTTGATGCAGTACGCACTCATCCGTACAGTGTGGTACTACTAGACGAAATAGAAAAGGCCCACGGAGATGTATTCAACATTCTCTTACAAGTAATGGACCACGCCACCCTAACAGACAACAACGGACGGAAGGCTGATTTTCGGCAAGTCATACTAATCATGACCTCAAACGCCGGCTCACGAGAAATGAGTACAGGCAATATCGGATTTACAGACGAACGTCCACAAGTGGCCAAAAGTCATTCAAAAGCCGCGATCGAACGTATTTTTAGTCCTGAATTCAGAAACCGACTCGACGCAATAGTGAGCTTCGACACATTGACAGCCAGCGTTATGGAAACCATCGTCGAAAAGTTCATTCTTCAACTGGAGTCACAGCTCGCCGAACGGCGTGTCGCGATTAACCTAGAACCAGAAGCTAAAACTTGGCTTGCTAAAAAAGGCTACGACCCCGTTTTTGGTGCACGTCCAATGGCCAGAGTTATTCAGAACACTATTCGAGACCCTTTGACTGATGAAATTCTATTTGGACATCTCGAAAATGGTGGCACGGTTCAAATCGCTCTTGACCCTGATAAAGGCTCTCTAGTTTTCACATTCGAAGCAACTCACACAGTCAAAGATGAACCAAGCACCAACGAAACAAATACTGAGGCGTGCGTGCTCGATCAAGTTCGATCTACAGCACAATCAACATCGACGGAGGACGAAGTTGAGTAAGAAAACACGGGGAAATAAGCCGGCACCTGAAAACGACCCGCATCCTGATCCATCGATTTCATCCGATACTCGCCCAACTGACATCGAACCGGAAGTAAAGGTGGTGGATCGTCGCTGGTGGGCACAAGACACAACGAAATCAGAAGACAAAGAAGTCCCATTTCGAAAACCGACCTACGTTGAAGACCTTGAACAACAACTCGCTGAGCGCAACGAACTTCTTACCAGTACGCGAGCAAAATACAAAGAGGCAGTTGCTGAGTTTGACGAGGCCAGAGTGCGCTTGAGGAAAGAAGTCATGAAAGACCTTGAGCGTAGTAAACGTTCGACACTAGTTGAATTTCTCGAGGTTGTCGACAATCTTGAACGTGCGTTGGTAGTAGCCCGTGAAACACCGAATCTCGACGCCCTGCTCAAGGGAGTTGAATTGGTACGCGATCAATTTATGAACAAACTCCAAGCAGCCAACATCACACGCGTCGTTTCTCTAGGAGAACGTTTCGATCCAAAAAAGCACGAAGCCATCTCCACGGTCCCCGCAACCAAACCAGAGGAAGACAATCTAGTCGTCGGGGTGGTAACTGAGGGCTATCTCATCGGAAACGAAGTGCTGAGGGCAGCAAAAGTAGCCGTCGCCAAAAAAGGTGAGGTCTAGTTATGGTCATGATAAAACAAGGCTAGGCTTTTCTACCATGCAAAGTGTCGAGCGGTCTCAAGCTTATAGAATTGAAAATAAAAGTTTCTTGTGTCGAATTTTTCAAAACGCTCGATCCAGAAATCGAAAAAGAAACAAGAGGTTTAACGGTGTCAATTAGGGACAGTCACTGCCATTTTTTTTCAAGAAATTTTTTCGAAACGCTTATTCATGAACAAGCCTCCCCTAACATCAAAAACATAGACGAAGTCATCACACAACACCTCGGTTGGGAAGCACCAAAATCCCCAG
>CAZQMT010000086.1:5208-8037 GCA_964594555.1 uncultured Vicinamibacterales bacterium | reverse complement strand
CCTGCGTTCTATAGCGACATCCGGTCAAAAAGCTTAAGAGCACAAAGGCAGTCAGCCTCTATCTGTTCACGGAGGGAATCAACGCTCTCAAATTTCTTTTCATCACGAAGTCGCTGAATAAAACCTAGCTTCATATTCAAACCGTACAAATCTCGATCGACGCCAAACAAGTAAGTTTCGATAGAAACTTCATCGTCTTCAGACACTGACGGACAAACCCCTATATTAGTAACAGAACGATTAATAATCCCGTCTATCGACGCCATCGTCGCATATACCCCATACGGTGGGATCAATTCATTCTCTGTAGAGATATTTGCTGTTGGAAACCCGATCTTCTGACCTCGACCGTCACCTCGAACCACCATTCCATTAATTGCGTAGTGATGCCCGAGAAGAGCGCCAACTTCATCGACATTACCCTCACGAATCAATCGGCGGATACGTGTGCTGCTTATAACAAATTCCTTATATCGAACAGCATCAATCTTCTCAGCCCTGAATTTAAACTGCTTTCCTAGTGTTCGTAAAACAGTAAAATTCCCTGAGCGATCACACCCAAAAAGAAAGTTCGCACCAACCCATACTTCCGCAACTCCAAGCCAATTTACAAGTGCGGAGCGAACGAAAGCCTCCGGCTTCCAACGAGAGACCTCCTCTGTAAAACGAACAACAACTACGCCCTGAACACCAGCTTCCATGAGCGTTCGAATTTTCTGCTCCTTCGTCATTAGTAACGCGGGTGCCTTGTCAGGTCTAACAATGCGAGGAGGATGCGGATCAAAGATCATCGCGATAGGTGTTGAACCTGTGTCAGCTGCTCGGCTACATACACGGTCGATAATCTTCATATGTCCACGATGAAACCCATCGAAATTACCAAGCGCTAGCACTGGCTGGCGCCAATTAGAAGGTCTCGAATCGTCTGGAAAGTACGTTACGCTCATCCTGCTAGGAAACTCGGAGGAAACAACATGAAGTCACACAAAAAACTGCATCCATCATACCTTAAACGATTTCATGACTCTCTAGAGAACATCGTTCATCGGACATCAACAACCAGTCCGTCGTAGGCCAATTCAATCGACTCGGGCAACATATCACTAGTGTCTGCATGAAGAATGTCGTGACACATGTGCGTAAGATAAGTTAACCGAGGCTGTATACGTTCAGCTGATGCGATCGCTTCATCCACCGTGAAGTGGGAAGAATGTGGACGATGACGTAGGGCATCAACGACCAGTACTTCTACTCCAGTAAGGAGCTCCCATGACGAGTCTGGAATCCGGCTACAATCAGTTAAATATGCAAAATTTCCAACACGGTAACCAAAAATCAATCGCTTGCCATGGAAGATAGGAATTGGTACAACGGTCGAGCGCCCAAGACAAAATGGCCCAAGTAATTCGTAAGGTTTAATTTTGGAAACACCGCCACTGATCGTTGGCGTACGAGAAAAAACATACGCGAACATTTGAGAAAGATCAGCGAGGGTCGCACCATCAGCAAAGCACGGGATCGTTTGGCCCTGAAGGACATTGAAACGGCACATATCGTTAAGACCAAGGACGTGGTCCGCATGACTATGAGTAAAAAGAATCGCATCAACACGCGAAACGCCAAAGGCTAAAACCTGCGACCGTAAGTCAGGTGACGTGTCAACAAGAACTGAGATGTTGTCAGAAAGCTCAATCAAGATCGATGAACGCCATCGCTTATCTCGACGATCATGAGATCGACACGTCGAGCAACGACAACCAATCATCGGGACGCCATGTGACGTACCTGTACCAAGAAAGGTAATTCGCAATTTTTTAAAAGGATTCTCGCAAGAACACTTGCTGCTTAGCTCTTAATTCATGGGACAATAATCTTCTTATCATCCTTTTTTACATCAACGAATCGAAGCCTGAGCTCGTAGAGGACTTGTTCGAGCAGTTTCGCCTCTTCTTCAGACAAATTACCTTGTGTCTTCTCCTGAAGTAAGCCCAAAATATCAATCATCTGCTGAGCCGCAACAAAGTTCGGCTCACTTTTCTTTCCTGAAGCTGGATCCTCGACATCGCCAAGGTGCACAGCGACCGTTCTGACAAGAGACAAGATAAATGAAGAAAACACGGGTGACAAAGAATCAGTAGACATCGGGAATCACAACCCGCCAGATATTAGCATACGAGAATCACGATCTTACCAACATTATGACACGTTCTTCAAAACCTGGAGGCAACATGCCTGGTGAAAAGTTCGAACGCCTCGTAGAAATTATGCGCACCCTGAGGTCGAAAGATGGTTGTCCATGGGATCTCGAACAGACCCTAGAAACTCTAAGGCCATTTATTATTGAAGAAGCCTATGAAGTCATTGACGCGATTGACCAAGGCGACAAGACCCAACTAATGGAAGAAATCGGAGATCTAGTTTTCGAATGTGTCTTCCTTGCCCAGTTGTGTACCGAGAACAATGACTTTTCTATCGAAGACTCCCTACAAACGGTCAATGACAAACTCGTCAGGAGGCATCCTCATATATTTGGCCCTAACAAAACTGGGAACAAACAGCACGGCCTAAACCACAAATCTTCAGGCGAAGTCATTGAGCAATGGAATCTCATCAAAGCTCAAGAGAGAAAAGATGCTGGTCAAGATCCAGGCGTTCTTAGCGGAATACCTAAATCCCTGCCGGGCCTTCTTCGTTCATTTAAAATAGGTCAACGCGCAGCTTCCACAGGTTTTGACTGGCCGAAAACCACCGACGTAATCGAAAAAATCAACGAAGAAGTCAGTGAAATCCGTCACGCGCTCGTTCGTAATGAGACAAAAAACGTCGAAG
>CAZQMT010000086.1:4144-5198 GCA_964594555.1 uncultured Vicinamibacterales bacterium | reverse complement strand
AATCCTTGCCATCGCCAATCTCTCGAGGAAGCTAGGTGTCGAACCTGAAACAGCACTTCAGCGAGCCAATAACAAATTTGAACATCGCTTCGATTTACTGACCAAACGAATTCAAGAGAGTGGACGCTCGCTTTCCGAAACAACCCAAGAAGAACTTGACAAGGAGTGGGACAAGATCAAGGAATGCTAGTGGCCAAACATTCACAGCGCTCAAGCCGACTCTTTTTTTGAACTTTTCCCTTGTACTGCATCATGATATTCCTGGAGTGAACAAACCCCGAGCGTTTCACTCGTCACCGCGCGTATAGCACTTACCATCGCAGACGCCCCTGTTAGTGTTGTAATGCAGGGCACACCTTGCATCGTAGCGGCACGCCGCACAGTTCGGTCATCAAAAAATGATTCTCGCCCTAGCGGCGTATTGATAACCAAATCAATTTCTCTATTAAGGATTCGATCTCCTACGTGTGGCCTTCCTTCGTTGATTTTAAAAACAACATCAACCTTAAGACCGTTAGCACGCAAAGATGCAGCCGTCCCACGAGTGGCCACGAGCTCAAACCCTAACTCGATCTAGTCTTTCGCAATCACAACAACATCAGCTTTGTCATCGTTATTGACACTAATAAAAGCTTTTCCAGACTTCGGCACACGTTGACCAGATGACATCTGTGCTTTAGCAAATGCTGCACCAAAAGTTGCAGCTCCTCCCATCACTTCACCTGTCGACTTCATTTCTGGACCAAGGATGGTGTCGACCCCAGGAAAGCGCACAAACGGAAAGACCGGAGATTTAACAAACACTCCCGGCACATTAAGATCTCCCTCTAATCCCAGCTCTTCGAGCGTTCGTCCAACCATCAATCGTGCCGCAATCTTCGCCATAGGCACACCCGTTGCTTTTGAAAGATACGGTACAGTTCGAGAGGCGCGAGGATTGACTTCGATGACATAAACCGTGTCATCTTTAATTGCGAACTGTGCATTCATCAGCCCGACCACTTTAAGGGCACGAGCAATGCGACAAGCATAATCACGAACAACTTTCAGCTGT
>CAZQMT010000086.1:0-4134 GCA_964594555.1 uncultured Vicinamibacterales bacterium | reverse complement strand
AAGATACGGGGGTATAACACACGAACTATCACCAGAGTGAATACCGGCTTCCTCGATGTGCTCCATGATGCCACCGACCACAACAGCCCCACTCGAATCAGCGAGCACATCGACATCGATCTCAACGGCATCTTCTAAAAACTTATCAATCAATACCGGGTGACCTGGATTGGCTGCAACCGCTGACTCCATATAACGATCTAGGGACAAAGAATCAAATACGATCGCCATCGCACGCCCGCCGAGTACGTACGAGGGCCTAACGAGAACAGGGAACCCAATAGACTTAGCGACTTGTCTTGCCTCAGATCCCGATGAAGCCATGTCGTTCGGTGGCTGAGGAATTCCAAGCTCCCAAAGTAACTTCGTAAATCTTTTACGATCTTCAGCCAAGTCAATAGAATCTGGTGAAGTTCCGATAACATTGACTCCTGCCCCCTGAAGTCCTAGAGCAAGCTTAAGTGGTGTCTGTCCACCAAATTGAACCACACACGACACCTCAGAACCGTCTGTTTGCTCACGTTGAATAATCGCAAATACATCTTCAAAAGTCAGAGGCTCAAAATACAAACGATCCACAGTGTCATAGTCAGTTGATACTGTTTCAGGATTACAGTTCACCATAACCGTTTCAAAGCCTTCATCGCGCAGAGCAAAGGCAGCATGACAACAACAGTAATCGAACTCGATTCCCTGCCCAATGCGATTCGGCCCACTCCCGAGGATCACGACCTTACGTCTATCTGTCGGTTCAGCCTCACATTCCCGTTCATACGCACCATAAAGATAGGGCGTAAAAGACTCAAATTCAGCGGCGCATGTATCGATTCTCTTGTAGGATGCTTTAATCCTGAACTCAGATCGCTGTTGCCTCACTGCTTCTGCATCGGTACCTAGTACTGTCCCAAGCTCTGCATCGGAAAATCCAGCTCGCTTTAAACTCAGCAATAAATCAGCTGAGACCTCCCTTAATCGCATCGTACCAACCGAGCGATACAAATCGAAAATCGCCGAAAACTGTGTCAAAAACCATGGATCAATTTTCGTCAATTCATGCAGTTGCTCAACCGTATAGCCTCGAGCAAGAGCATCAAAAATAGCCCAAAGCCTCCGATCGGTGGGCACAAGTAGTTGCTTCTGAAATTCAACCTCATCAGGCTTTGTATTCTCAGCTTTTGACCCTCGCGTAAACAATAATCCGTCATTGCCTAATTCTAGCGACCGCACACCCTTAAGAAATGACTCCTTAAAAGTTCTACCAATCGACATAACCTCACCGACAGATTTCATCTGCGTCGTCAATGTACGATCAGCCTGAGGGAATTTTTCAAACGTCCAACGAGGAATCTTAACAACCACGTAGTCGATTGTCGGCTCAAACGAGGCCGGCGTAAGCTTTGTGATGTCATTAGGGATTTCATCAAGGTGGTAACCCAACGCTAGCTTCGCCGCTATTTTAGCGATAGGAAAGCCCGTGGCCTTCGAAGCTAATGCTGAAGAACGGGACACCCTAGGATTCATTTCGATCGCGACCATACGACCATCGACGGGATTAATAGCAAACTGGATATTTGACCCTCCCGTCTCAACTCCTACACGCCTAATAATCCGGCGAGCCACATCTCTCATACGTTGATATTCTTTGTCGGTCAGGGTGAGCGCCGGCGCCACAGTGATGCTGTCTCCTGTATGGACCCCCATCGGATCAATATTTTCAATCGAGCAAATTACGACGAAGTTATCTGCCGCATCTCTCATAACTTCGAGTTCAAATTCTTTCCAGCCGATGACAGATTCCTCAAGTAAAACTTCATGCACGGGACTGAGATCGACACCTCGACCAACAATCTCCTTGAGTTCCTCTACGTTGTAAGCGATACCTCCACCGACCCCACCCAAAGTGAATGAGGGCCTAATAATGGTCGGAAACCCAAGTCTCTGGACGAGTTCGAGTGCCTCTTCGACCGATTTGACAGTGGCGCTCTCAGGCACAGTGACATCAATAGACTGCATTGCATCGCGAAACTGCAGCCGATCCTCAGCGACCTTAATCGCATCAATCGATGCACCAATAAGCTTGACATCATGCTTGACCAAAATCCCCTTCTCACTGAGATCGACAGCTAGGTTCAATCCTGTCTGACCTCCTACTGTTGGCAACAGGGCATCTGGGCGCTCCTTCTGAATCACCTGCTCAACAAACTCAGGGGTCAGAGGTTCAACATAGGTACGATCCGCCAACTCTGGATCGGTCATAATTGTGGCAGGATTACTGTTCACTAAAATGACTGATAAACCTTCTGACCGAAGTGCCTTACAGGCCTGAGTTCCCGAATAATCAAACTCACAAGCCTGACCGATTACAATCGGACCAGAACCAATCACAAGCACGCGGCTAATATCAGTACGACGTGGCATCTCTTTAATTCATTCCCTTCCGACAACCATCCAACTACAATCAAGTGTGTAATTTCGAAACTAAGTCTTGCGTTTTTCCATTTCCCCTAGAAACCGTTCAAACAAATAGTCAGCATCATGTGGACCAGGAGAAGCCTCTGGGTGATACTGAACACAAAAAACTGGCAAAGTCTCATGCCTAAACCCTTCAACCGTCCCATCATACAAATTCAAGTGTGTCACGTTCACGTTCGAGGGAAGTGAATCTGGATCAACAGCAAAACCATGATTTTGTGACGTAATTTCAACCTTTCCAGATTCAACATTTTTAACCGGATGATTACCACCACGATGGCCGAACTTCAGCTTAAACGTTTTCCCGCCAAGAGCATGAGCCAGCACTTGATGGCCGAGACAAATACCAAAAACTGGCACATCGGCAGCGAGGATTCTCTTTGCATTGCTGATCGCATAGTCGAGTGGAGCAGGATCGCCTGGTCCGTTACTCAAAAATATCCCGTCTGGATTTATTGCCAATAGATCACTGGCCGGTGATTGGGCAGGGAAAACTCTAACCTCGCAACCATAAGAAGTGAACCGGCGAAGAATATTCCACTTCATCCCAAAATCGTAAGCCGCCACACGAATAGGCCCACCAGCACGTCGTCCTGGCTTAAGTCGAAATTCTTCAGGAGACGCTGTCTCATCACTGTCCTTCCAATCGAAAGCCTCGTGGCAAGTCACATCTCGTACAAGATCCGCGCCTTCCATCGAACGAATTTGCCTTGCCTTTTTTACTAAGGCATCCGGATCAACTTGTCCAGTCGCAATAACGCCACGCATCACACCGGCAGACCGAAGTACTCGAGTCAGTTCACGTGTGTCAATATCACTGATCGCCACGATCCCGTGTTCAATAAGGTAATCGCGGAGCCCACCCTGTGCCCGCCAATTACTTGCAATCGGCGATGATTCACGGACAACAAACCCAGCAACTTTTGGTCCACGCGACTCGACATCCTCTGACACAACCCCATAATTACCAATCTCAGGACATGTCATCGTAACGATTTGACCGGTGTATGACGGGTCCGTTAAAACTTCCTGATAGCCCGTCATCGATGTATTAAAAACCACTTCCCCACCTGCCTCTCCAGAGGCACCAGCGGCTAGACCCTTAAACCACAACCCACTTTCAAGTACCAAGAACGCATCCATGAACTTCCCTCACTCCAACAGGAACTAGTCTCCCAGTCACCCTTAGTAAGCCAAAATCCCAAGTTAAACTAACGTATGATTTCCAACGACACCGTTATCTCGTTGCGTTCGTTAGCCGTAATCTCTACTACAGACAACCAGTCCCGATAACCCTCATATTCAACCCGAATTTCTCTCTCACCAGAAATCACCTGCGAAATAAGAAGCGGGGTCCGCCCAATCATGACTCCATCCATAAACATCAGAGCCGCTCGTGGTTGAGAATCGACATACACAGATCCAACTTCATTAATCACCGGCTCCGCTGTCTGATGTCGATCACGAAGTACAACCTCAGGCTCCTCCATCGCCAAGACTGATCGTAACGCAATGATTGTGGAAGCCGCTGGAAGCTCTGAAGAAACCATTAAAATCCTAGACGCTGACAGGTGACCGTCTTTCGTTACGTCAATTCTATAAGACCCAAATGACAAGTCACGTAACACCAGAGGCGACCTTCCCCGCGTAACTCCATTTACT
>CAZQMT010000085.1:1962-8065 GCA_964594555.1 uncultured Vicinamibacterales bacterium | reverse complement strand
TTCGAAACGCTTATTCATGAACAAGCCTCCCCTAACATCAAAAACATAGACGAAATCATCACGTAACATCTCGGTTGTGAAACACCAAAATCTCCAGAATTACTGTCCGATCGCTGGTGTCAGGAACTCGATCGCCATGATGTCGCTCAAGCAGCGCTCATCGCAAGCGTTCCTGGAGACGAAGATTCGGTCGCCAGTGCACTTGTAAGACATCCCAAACGATTTGTTGGTTTCTTTATGCTCGATCCGACTCGCCCAGACTCTTGTTCCCGTACGAAGCGAGCACTATTAGAGCTTGGCCTGCAGGGCGTATGTCTCTTTCCAGCCATGCATCGCTATCGATTAGACGACGACGTTGCCCTGCAGATTTTCGAGATCGCAGCGTCGGTCGAGAACGCGGCTGTCTTCGTCCACTGCGGCGCACTTACTGTTGGCGTAAGAAAAAAACTTAAACTGCCTTGTGACTTCGACATCAGGCTAGGAAATCCTCTGGACCTGAAAATTGCCGCTGCACGTCATCCAAAATTACCGATCATCATTCCTCACTTCGGCGCAGGATTCTTTCGAGAGGCCCTCATGGCCGCAGATCTTCATCCAAACATCTATTTCGACACATCAAGTACAAATGCGTGGATCAAATATCATCCAAAACTGACGCTGGAAGATGTATTTCGACAAGCCTTAACCGTCATCGGTGCAGACAGACTGCTTTTCGGAACTGATTCATCATTCTTCCCACGCGGATGGCATACACCCGTTTACGAGAGGCAAAAATCGACCTTCACCGATCTCGGCTTAGATTCTCAAACAGTTAAAAAAATTCTTCAGGATAACTTCGCTCGTCTTTTCGAAGCGTGAAACGGCGTAATCGGGAAATATTCATGCTCAGTAAGCATGTCCCCCGGTATACCTATAAAAGTAGCTTTGATCATTAATCAATCTCAACAACTAATTGTTCATCAGCTACAACTGCAAGATTCGGTAGTTCATCCCGAAAAACTGCGCTGAACCCTGGATGGCCCGCCAATGCCTGAAAATTATTGAAAATGTCGATCCTGGCGCCATTTGAACCAGCATCACTATGAACGACCCACCGCCCCTGTCCCGTAAAAAAAAGCGCGTATGTCATCTCGGTGGCTTCCGCATGCGCCAATTTCACTCCCATCAAACGGACATCACGCCTAACACCACCATTTATGTGGCCGCCAATTGAGAGCCTGTGTTCACTCATCTTTCGATCATTCGCACCATCCACCTGAATACGATTTCGGCGTTTGAGGTGATCTCTGAGAGCATCTCGAACCAGCACAGATAAACTAGTGTCAGAACCGGCCAGGCTTCGTGCTCGCTCCCAGATGGACGTGTCGTCATCGCGAATGTAGAGTGTAATTTTTGGCATAATCAAGTGTTTGCAAGTGATCGGCGTCAGTCACTTCAACTATCGGTATACTAGTGTACCGTCTAAAGGAAATGTGCTCTATGATGATTCGGATTCTAGTTCTTGTCGTCGGAACAACCATCCTTGTACACGGACACTTAAACCAGACCAGTGAGGCATCGCTAACGATCTCACATCGGGCAAGGAGTCTCCAACCTGGAGAGGTTGTTCTCCTCAACGTTGTGGCTTCGGTGCCGACAAAAACAGTTACAGCCTACGCCTTCGATACAACGGTGTACTTCTTTGAAACCGGAACGCAACGATGGCAAGGCCTTTTGGGAATTGACCTCCAAAAGGAGGCTGGTCGCTATGAAATCGACGTAGAACTCACCACAGCCGAAGGCACCAGTTTACGGCAATCCTATCCAATCACGGTTAGTCAAAAAAAATTTCCAACACGGCACCTTAAAGTCGCTAGCAATTTTGTCACTCCACCAGAAAGTGTTCTCGAACGAATTCGGAACGAAACATAGCGCATTGGTCAGATTTTTGGAGTCACGGCGCCACAACGATTCTGGGAAGGGCCTTTTGAAGCTCCCGTACCAGGTTCAGCTACAAGCAGCTTCGGCCGTCGCAGTGTCTTCAATGGTCAGCCGAGAAACCCTCACACTGGCACAGACTTCAGGGCCGCTAAGGATACGCCGGTTAAGGCACCAAATGCTGGGGTTGTCGTTTTAAGTTCAGAACTCTATTTTGCCGGTAATACGGTGATTCTAGATCACGGCTTGGGACTCTATTCTTATCTCGCCCATCTTTCGAGAACCGCAGTCAAGGAAGGCGAGTCAGTTGCTATTGGCGATATCGTTGGTTACGTCGGAGCAACTGGCCGAGTGACCGGACCGCACCTACACTGGACCGTTCGTTTAAACGAAGCAAGAGTAGATCCGCTCTCTCTTATGACGGCTCTGTCGTATTAAATTCATATCTAAATGCCACTGAGGTTGTGCACATGACTCGATCACTTTTTTTTTGGTTACAGACCCTACTTATTCCCTTCCTCTGCATGGAGGCAGTAACAGCACAACCTCTTGATCAGAACGAAAAAAACGCTGCCTTTGACATCGTCATTGCCGATGGAACCGTCCTTGACGGTTCTGGTCTCGCTAGTTTTAAAGCCGATGTTGGTCTTCGTGGTGACACAATCGCCGCTATTGGCAACCTTTCAGACTTTCCACGATCTCGAACAATCGACGCAGCAAACCTGTTCGTAGCACCGGGATTTGTCGACATGCATAACCACTCCGACCAAACCTTACTTGATGAACCACGTTGCGAAAGTATGATCCGTCAAGGTGTTACAACCATGGTGCTCGGTGAAGGCAACTCGATGGGACCGGTCAAAGCAGGCAGTCAACCATGGACCACACTCGGAGGATATTTCAAACACATCGAAAAGCAGGGGGTTGCCACTAACGTTTGCTCTTACGTCGGACAGTCTCAAATTTGGACCTACGTTAAAGGTTACGAGCTCGAACCTGCAACCGATACACAGCTAGAAGCTATGAAGCAAGAAGTCGCTCTAGCAATGCAAGATGGCGCCTGGGGACTATCAACATCGTTGATGACACCACCGGCCGATCTCGTAACCACTGAACAACTCATCGAACTTGCTAAAGTGGCTCGAACATACGGTGGCATCTATTCGACCCATACACGAGACGAAGGCGAAGAAGCTCTTAAGGCCTATGCCGAGGCGATTACTGTTGGAAAAGGTGCAAATATTAAGGTCGACCTTATTCATCTGAAAATCTCGCACAAAGATCATTGGGGACGCATGCCTGAAGTTATAGCCTTAATCGAAAAGGCTCGGTCTGATGGGTACGACATCCAGGCACATGTCTATCCGTACACCGCCGGGCAAGACAACCTCCGCTCTATTATTCCACCATGGGCTCACGATGGCGGTGTCCAGGACATGCTTGAACGACTCCGGGATCCAGACCTTTACGCCAGAATACGTAAGGATGTTCTACAAGGCCTTCCAGGTTGGTATAACCACTACCTAGCCACAGGCAGCTGGGAAGGCATGTTACTCGTATCGCTATCTGACCCTCGCAACAAACCGTTTGTGGGAAAACGCATGAGCGAACTTATCGCATCGCGAGGCGGGGACGACCCCGTGAAAGTACTTTTCGACGTTCTCATCGAAGAAGGAGGAAGTGTCCCCACCGTATTTTTCCATCATACCGAACCCGACATGCAACTAGCCATGAAGCAATCCTTCACATCAATTGGTTCAGATGGATCAGCAATTAGTCCAGACGGACCGCGTAGCAGCATTCATCCACACCCGCGTTGGTACGGTACCTTCCCAAGAGTACTTGGGCGCTATGTTCGTGAACTCGGAGTGCTAAAGCTGCCAGAAGCGATCCAGAAGATGACTAGCTTGAACGCTCAAAAGATCGGGATTCGTGACCGAGGTTTGCTTCGCGTTGGCTACAAGGCGGACGTCACCATTTTCGATCCAGAAAAAGTCATTGACCTTGCAACATACGAAAATCCTCACAAGTACCCAATCGGAATTCCTTACGTTGTCGTTAATGGTGAAATCGTTTTAGATAACGGTCAGCATACAGGCGCCCTACCTGGACAAGTCCTTCGTGGACCAGGGTACCGTAATAGACACTGACAGTCTGAGAGAATCCCAGCTCTCATTCGCTACGCAGTCAAAACTGGCTGGGAGGCAGGGATTCGAACCCCGATTCCATGGTCCAGAGCCATGTGTCCTGCCGTTGGACGACCTCCCAATTACGCAAAGCAACAACAGAGCCGAAATCAGACGACGAGGGGCACTCGCCAACCCCGACCGGACCCTGGATTATAGCGTATGAATCCTTTTATACCTGGCACCTAGTAGTCTGCTTCATAAACGAATCAAGGCGGTCAAGGCGTTTCAGTGTTTGTTTTTTTCCTAAGATTTCTATTATGTCGAAAAGCCCGGGACTCGAAGCTTTCCCGGTCAATCCTACACGGGTTGCGTGAATCAGCGTCGCGGCCTTAATACCACGCACTTCAGCCGTTCCACGGAATATATTCTCAATATCATTCTTCTCAAAGGTCTCCAACGCACACAAAGCGTCTCTAAGAACCGTGAGATGTTCCGAAAGACCTGGAGGAGAAAGGTGCTTCTGTACAGCTTTCTGTTCATATTCCAGATCGTCCGTGAAAAAAAATCTTCCCTGGTCGACAAAATCACTAAGTCGACGTGCACGTGTCTTGAAGAGGTCAACGATTTTTAGCAACCAAACACGCTGTGCTCCTTGTAGATCTTTATGCCAGAAACCAACCTCTCGAAGTAGAGGCTCTATACGATCGGCAAGAATTTCTGTGCTAAGTCTCGCGATATGTTGTCCACTGAACCAATCTAATTTCTCAGAATTAAACAGAGCATTACCTCCACCAATGTTCTCCAGAGAAAAATCTCGTGTCAGTTCTTCTATCGAGAATAATTCCTGGTTCGTACCAGGCGACCAACCAAGAAAGGCAAGAAAGTTCACCATCGCCTCAGGAACATAGCCGAGACGACGGTACTCCGTTACAGAGGTCGCACCGTGGCGTTTACTTAATCGCTTTTTGTCAGCCCCAAGGATCAGGGGGACATGGCCGAAGCGAGGTGTCTCAGCTTTAAACGCTTCATAAAGAAGTTGCTGTTTCGGCGTGTTTGAAATGTGGTCTTCGCCACGAATTACATGTGTCACTTCCATGTCGATATCGTCAACGACAACGGAGAGATGATAGGTCGGCTGATGATCAGATCGGAGTAAGACGAAATCCTCAATATTGGTGCGATCAAACTCGATGGAGCCTCGCACAAGATCTTCGAAACGGGAAACCCCATCCGCAACCCTGAATCGAATAGCCCGAGGCAATCCAAGAGACTCACGCTCTTCAATCTCGACTGAAGTTAGTGCACAACATGTGCGATCGTACTTCCACAGACCACCGCCCTTTACCCGCGCGGCTTCTCTTTTCTCTCTCAGCACTTCTGGTTGACAGTAGCAGTAGTAGGCCCGTCTCTCTTCCACTAAGCGCTCTGCCATCGTACGGTACCTGTTTAACCGCTTGGATTGATAGTAGGGGGCATGTGGTCCTTCGATCCCACCAGGCCCTTCATCCCAATCGAGACCAAGCCAACGCAAACTCTCGAGAATACCGTCAATCATCTCAGGTGACGACCGTTCTTGGTCAGTATCCTCAATCCGAAGAATAAACGTCCCGCCATAACGTCTAGCGAATAGCCAATTAAATAGTGCGGTTCGCGCACCGCCGATGTGAAGGTACCCAGACGGTGATGGCGCAAAGCGAACCCGTGGAGAAATAGGAGAAGTCATGAGTCCAACAAACGATTTACAAAACCTGACAGAGACACTGCATCAAATGAGACAGATAATTCAGTCAACACAACGCATCACGTGGCGATCCAAAAATAAACTGGACGATTGAGCATGTGAGCTAACAATACGTGCAGATGGAGAAAAGTTGGCGGTGAGGCAGGGATTCGAACCCTGGATAGAGGTTTTAGCCCCTATAACGGTTTAGCAAACCGCCGCCTTCAGCCTCTCGGCCACCCCACCGAATCATCGCCCTTACCACCCCCGGCGAAACTTCACCCAGAGCAGTGACCGTTAAGGATAGACCACAAAAGCACTAGACGTCCACGAACGG
>CAZQMT010000085.1:0-1952 GCA_964594555.1 uncultured Vicinamibacterales bacterium | reverse complement strand
ATCCTCACAAGGCTAAAGACGGCCTTCTTGGCTTGTCTGTCAAGGACGCCATCTGGAACGCATGGGCAAGTTGTAGGACTCCCAGGTCATCCTGATGTTTACCAACAATCTGAAGCCCAACTGGCAGGCCTTCTGGTGTAAATCCGCACGGCACTGAAATCGCCGGCAACCCAAGAACAGAGATGTAAAAACAAGAACGCATCCAATCAATATAACTTTCCATCGCCGTTCCATTAATTTCTCGAACAAAAGATCTTTCTACATCAAACGGTGGAACCTGACTTACCGGAAGCGCCAGAAAATCATACTCCTCCATGAACTCGCGTGCCCGATGGTAGAGCACAGTACGTTTGATTTCCGCTTGGCCAAGTTGTGACCCTGTCAATTGTTGTCCTGCTTCAATATTCCAAACGACGGTATCCTTAATCTGATCTCGGCCAGTCTGTAGCAACCCTGAAAAACTGAGTTCGTAAAACCAAGCTCTCCATGATTGGAAAACTTCATCAGCACCTGTGAAATCTGGTTCTTTATCATGAAGCTCACACCCAAGTAGCTCGAATGTGCCACGCTGTCCTTCGAGCACCTCAGTAACTCTCGGATCAACGGGAAGCCCCCCGAGATCTTGACTCCACGCAATTCGTGTTCCTTGCCAATCTCTCATAAGCGAACCAGTAAACTGATGTCCTGGTTCGGTTATAGCAATCGGCGAGCGCGGATCTGGACCTGCAATCGCACTGAGCATCAGTGCTGCATCTTCAACCGTCCTAGCCATCGGTCCTTCAACAAGCAGCGGAAACCAAGATACAACGCTTGGCCACACAGGCACCCGGCCCGGTGCGGGACGAAGTCCAACCACATTACAAAAACTTGCTGGGTTTCTGAGCGATCCACCAAAGTCACTGCCGTCTGCCAGTGGAAGCATCCCGCAGGCCAGTGCGGTAGCAGCACCCCCACTACTTCCACCACAGGTTTTTGTTAGATCGTAGGGATTAAGTGTCTTACCAAAAACTGGATTAAATGTTTGAGAGCCAGCCCCAAATTCTGGTGTGTTCGTCTTCCCGATCGTGATTGCACCAGCTGCATTCAACCGCTGGACAATGAGCCCGTCATGATCTGGTACGAAGTCACGGAACAGAGGGGAGCCAAACGTAGTACGGATGCCACGCGTGGGCACTAGATCTTTATGCGCGATCGGAAGCCCATATAGCGGTCCTGGATTCTCTCCTCGAGCCTTCAACTCGTCTAACAGCGACGCTTTTACCAGGAGATCATCGGGATCAAGCAGTGTCACGATAGCATTGACAATCGGATTGACTCGCTCAATCTGCGCAATATGCGCCGCCATCACTTCCCGTGCCGACACCTTGCCAGACTTGGCTAAACGAACAAGTTCGCACGCGGACAAAAAACACAACTCGGGAGCAGTACCACTTGTGGACATTAGATGCACCGATTACAACGTCGGTTGTGACTTAAAACGCCATATTCCAGTATTTTTATTTTCTCCACTCAGTAACCCCACCAAACAAGTTCACCGCCAAAAAAAGCTCGAACCAACCCTAGAAGCATATCGCGAAGGGCGACCTTTGACGATGTTTAGCGAGTCAATCTCACCTGAAAATGAGGCGTAATAACCAATCCAAACAAGGCAATCTATCCCAAACTCACATCTTCCATTAGGTTCACAAATATTCTAGACCTTGACAGTAGAGATTTCAGAGCAGATCATGACGTCTTGCCCTGTCTTGATGTACCGCGTAGAACCACCGCTTCTATCCACCGAGGAGATTGACTATGAAATCCTTCATCGCCCTGATTTGCCTGTCGTTGTTCACGATTAACTGTTCTGGTGAGAACGCAACAGCACCCGAGACAACGTCTGAAGCACCCACAGAAACTGGTCCGAGTCTCGGATTACGTCCTCAGGGGGACACAGAAATTTCTCCAGATCT
>CAZQMT010000084.1:0-8288 GCA_964594555.1 uncultured Vicinamibacterales bacterium | reverse complement strand
CCGGTGGCACATCGCAAGCATCTCGATCACAACTCATCCTTTGACCGCTTTGAACGCCGCTGCCGAACTGCCTCATAAAGCGCAACACCGGCCGCTACCGACACGTTAAGACTGTCGATTTGTCCGTTCATCGGAATCGACACCAACCAGTCGCATCGCTCACGCACCAAGCGCCTTAGACCACGCCCTTCCGAGCCGAGAACCAGGGCGGTAGGCAAGCTAAAGTCCACTTCGTCATATTTAGGACTTGCGACCTGGACCAACCCAACTGTCCAAATACCTGCAGCACGTAATTCGTCTAAAGCTCTGGTAATGTTAACGACTGAGGCAATTTTGACATGGGCTAGAGCACCAGCCGATGTCTTGGCAACCGCTGCGCCTAATGGCGCTGCCCGACGCTGTTGCCGGACAACTCCATCAACCCCAGACGCCTCAGCCGTTCGCAGCACGGCACCTACATTCTGAGGGTCCTCAATACCATCAAGTACAAGAAAAAGAGGCGGAGTCGATGCCTCACGGACCAAGCCTGCAACACTGTACTTCACCGAAGGACACACCCGCGCCACGATACCTTCCTGGACTGTACCAACCGCCTCCTGATCCAACTCTGCAGCAGATACCCAATGGACAGTCACTCCCTCAGCTTCAGCTTCTCGAACAAGCTCTCGAACCCGCGAACTTCCCTGTTCACTCGCGCGAACAAGATCAACTCGGCCGGCCCGTAATGCCTCCCGAACGGGATTAATGCCACAAACTATCATTGTGTTCCCCACACAGACAGGTCACTCAAAATTCGAGTCCTTACGATGAACGTAAAATCTCTTTCCTTCTTTCAAAAGCACTTAGGAAAGACTCGGCCCGTACCAACGGACCGAGGATAGAACTAATCCCAGACTTCGCAGACAAATGAGTGCCCCGTTCCATAGCCGGGACTGCAAGATCGAGTTCCGGTCCATTCGTACTCCCAGTTAAAGCGACGCGTATCGGATGAAACAGTGCTCTAGCACGCAAACCAGTGCTGACCTTAACTCGTTCGGTTACACGTCGAAAAGCCTTTCTATCTATGGGTGTAATATCTCTAAGTGCATCCACCAAAGCTTCCACAACTCTATGCGCATCGGACTCTGACATAACCGCTGCAACATCATCTTTGTCGAGCGCCATTTCAGGATCAAAATCAAAAAGAAACCGTAAACGATTAGGGATATCAGCAACTGTGTCACCTGACTCAGAAGCCATCGGCATGATAGAGGACAAAAAATTAAGCCCTACAGAATCCGGATTACGGACAAACCCACATCGCTCAAAGTGACTTATCGACAACCTTACCAGCCTCTCTGTCGAAGCAGCTTTAAGATAGTGACGATTAACCCAAGCTAACTTCTCTTTGTCGAACACCGCAGCACTTCGAACGACATCCTGGATACTAAATTCGTCAACCAGTCTAACTCGATCCAAAAGTTCATCGCCCTGTCTGGGTGACCAACCCAAAAGAGCTAAATAGTTCATAAGAGACTCTGGCAAGTAACCTACATTCCGTAACTCAGCAACTGAGGTTACTCCATGACGCTTCGATAACGGCGCATGATCTGGCCCCATTACTAGGGAAAGATGACCAAATTTTGGTGCTTTTTGACCTAGAGCCTCATAGACCAAAAGCTGTCTAGGAGTATTCGAAATATGATCCTCTCCGCGAATGGCATGCGTAATCTTCATAGCCAGATCATCAACTACAACAGCAAAATTGTAGGCGGGCCATCCGTCAGATTTGAGAAGTACCGGATCGCCAATTACCTCTGTACGAAAAGTGACCCTTCCTCGAACCAAATCGTCAAAAGTCAACTCACGACTCGCTGGGACTCGAAGTCGTATGGCCGCCTTGGCACCAGTTGAAATACGTCGACGAACCTCGGCAGCTGTAACTTCACGACATCTTCCTGCATACCCCGTTTTAGTCCCCACGCGTCTTGCCGACCGACGATCAACTTCTAGCTGCTCTGGTGAACAAAAGCAATAGTAGGCGTGTCCTGAGTCAAGTAACGATTTCGCCTCAGTCTGATAGAGCTCTAGCCGCTCAGATTGGCGATAAGGACCAAAAGCACCACCCACATCTGGGCCTTCGTCCCAGTCGAGACCGAGCCATCGGAGATCTTCGAGAATACTCAGCTCAGAGTCCTGGCTTGAACGCTCCGTATCCGTATCCTCAATCCGTAAAACAAACCTCATGCCAGATCCGCGCGCAAACAACCAGTTAAACAGTGCAGTTCGAGCATTGCCAACATGGAGTTGACCAGTTGGACTTGGCGCAAATCGGATTCGCATCAGAGCCTTCGGAGCAAAGCCACAGCGTGGGAAGCAATCGCTTCTCCACGACCTATTTCACCAATCGACTCGTTCGTTTTACCCTTAACACTGACCTTAGCAGGCTCAATACCCAGTGCCTGACTCAAGCATACTTGTATGTCACTTACATAACATGAAATCTTAGGTCGCTCCATAATCACAACGGCGTCGATGTTCTCGACCACAAATCTTGACTCATGAATCAATCCCGATGCACGACGGAGCAGGTCTATACTCGAAACATCCTTCCAGCGTGTCTCCGTGTCTGGAAAATGCGTTCCGATATCGCCGGCACCGGCCGCACCAAGAATAGCGTCCGTAATCGCATGGCAAAGCACGTCGGCATCAGAGTGTCCGAGTAATCCGCACTCGAATGGTATTTGCACTCCACCAATAATCAGCGGCCGCCCCGACACTAATCGATGTAAATCGTAACCCGTGCCAACTCTGAAATTTCCCGCCATAGCACCACCTCCCACCAAACTTCGCACTAACTCAAGATCCTCACCCGTAGTGATCTTCAGGTTACGAGAGTCCCCCATCACTACGTGAACTTGGTGCCCCTCATGTTCGACAAGTGCGGCTTCGTCTGTTGCTATAACACCTTGTCGTCCAAGAACGACCGCGGCTTCAAGAATTTCTCGGCGAAAAGCTTGCGGAGTTTGGGCTAAGTAGATGGAATCACGAGGAAGCGTAGTAGTTACGACAGGCGACACTCCAGATGAATCAACTTGCTTCACAGTGTCTTGTGTCGGCACGGCAACAACCGCAGCACCATGCCTAGAAGCGGTCTCAATTGCCTGTTCGATAGTACCTAACTGAATAAGTGGACGAGCTGCGTCATGCACAACAACTATGTCAGCTCTAGGCGAAACGTGATCGAACCCATTTGCCACCGAATCTTGGCGGGAAACACCGCCTTTAACCACTTTGAGAGACGTATTGTTAACAGACACAGCCTCACGAATTTCAGTGACGTACTCATCAGGTACCACCAGGATTAATTCTTCGACACTTTCACAAGCATCAAACACCTCAATACTCCGCTGAAGAACTGATCGATCTCCAAGCGCTAAAAGCTGCTTAGGCTTCGCAGAGTCCAGACGCTCACCTCGACCGGCGGCGGCAATAATGGCCACCACGCGTATAACGTCTGAACGAGTATCAGAATCCCGAGAAATGGGAGACACCATGGAGTATTGACATTATATCCCGGCAACTAATCAACAGCTCGTCACGAAGACCAGTGCAACAAGGTTCAAGACAAATCCAGCCTCTACCTTACTGATTGGTCCTCGACTGGCGTAAGGTCTGGATCAAGAACTTCGATCGATGAATTTATTGTCTTCAACACACGATCTGATAAATTTCTTACATCAGCCACCGTCAGCGATGCTGTAGGTATCGGTGCATGGATGACAAGCTGAACCTCTCCAGGACAAGTCATTAACCGCCCCTTGCGCATCACATGACGACTTCCTACGACAGCCACTGGTACAATAGGAAGACTCGCTTCAACCGAAAGTAAAAACACTCCACGTTTAAAAGGAGCGACATTCCCATCATGGCTTCGTGTCCCTTCAGGAAATACGATTAATGAAAGACCATCACGAAGCAACTTAGAAATACGTTTTCCGATTTTGGAAGAAGGGCGGGCCCTATTCACAAGGAGATGCCCAGTCCATCGAAGATGCCAACCAAGAACAGGAAACCTTCCTAAGGACTCCTTAGCAACAATCCTAAGCTGGTGAGGTATCGATGCAAAAATGATCGGAATGTCATAGATGCTCTGATGATTCGATACAAACACATAGGTCACATCTCGGCGAAGCCGTTCAAGGCCACTTATCGTTACATTCACGTTAGTCGTGGCCAAAATCAACCAAGACCAGACACGAGCACAGCCATGCGCAAAGACACCACGACGGTCGAAGAGACTAAAACCGATCGAAAGAGCGCCTAAAACAAGCGTATAAATACTAATTGCAGGAATTAGAAAAAAAACTGTCCGGTACCAATGAAACGATGGGATTCTCACCAAACTAAAACCAGGAGCCGCTCGGAATTGAGCACGTCAATAAATGAAACTGTGTAGTGAAAAAGAGACTCGCTTTCGGCGTTCGCCGGAAACAAACTCACGAAGTTGAAATCGATACTCCTAATGGGCATAACTAAACGAGCATCTGATCCAATGCCTCTCCGAGCGTGCTTACTCCGACCAACTCACAACCCTCTGACGTCTTTGTTGACTTACAGTTACTCGCTGGAATAACACAGCGGGCAAATCCCATCTGTGCAGCTTCACGAATCCTTAGACCTGCTTGCGCCGTACCGCGAATCTCTCCAGCAAGTCCAACCTCTCCAAAAACAGCAGTGTCTGAACGAATAGGCCGGTTGCGTAGACTTGATGCGACAGCCGCAACCACTCCAAGATCAGCTGCAGGCTCAGTCAAACTTATACCACCAACAACATTAACGAACACTTCGTCCGCAACAAGCTTAAGTCCTGCTCGCTTCTCAAGGACCGCTAGTAATAACGCTACTCGATGATGATCAAGGCCACTTGCAGTTCGACGTGGGTTGCCAAAAGCATTCCCACTCACAAGTGCCTGAACCTCTACCAGAATAGGACGGGAACCCTCTATACAGCACAATACCGCCGAACCTGGAACTCCACTGGGACGCTCAGATAGGAATAGCTCAGACGGGCTAGCTACCGGACGGAGACCTTTTGCAGTCATCTCAAAAACACCAAGCTCACTGACGGCGCCAAAACGATTCTTTGTTGCTCGCACAACGCGGTGTGCATGATGGCGTTCGCCCTCAAAGTACAGCACGGTGTCAACGATATGCTCCAGAGACTTCGGACCGGCCAAACTACCCTCCTTGGTAATATGGCCCACCAAGAGCGTCGGAATGTTTCTCCCTTTGGCTGTGAAAAGTAATTGGGTCGCACATTCCCTCACTTGTCCGATGCTACCAGGCGCCGACTGAAGTTTCGGAGAGAAAATAGTCTGGATCGAGTCGATGATAATCAGAGAGGGTGAAAGACGTGCAATCTCATCAATAATGTGCTCAAAACATGTCTCAGCGAGTAGATAAAGGGGGGCTTGACTAATCCCTAAACGTTCTCCACGCGTTTTTATTTGATGTTCAGACTCTTCCCCTGAGCTATATAGCACCGGTCCCACAGAATGAGAAAAATTCTCAGCTGCCTGTAGTAATAGAGTCGATTTACCAATGCCAGGCTCACCTCCTAACAGCACTAGTGACCCCGGGACCAGACCACCTCCAAGGACACGGTCGAACTCGCCAATACCAGTAGCAATACGTTCGGCATTGTCCACAGCAACCTCAGTATAGAGCTGTGCAACGCCAGAATTCGTAGAGGCGAATCTAAATCGCTCCCCTACCCCCTTAGGATCGTCTAAAGTCTCTGATGATTCCTCGACCAAGGGGTTCCAAGAGCTGCAGTCTGGACATCTCCCCAACCACTTCTGGGATTGGGCACCACAGTTCTGGCAGACAAAAACGGTTTTGGATGACTTCACGACGAGCCGTGTTTCCAGTCTAGATTTTCGAACCGTGTATGCTGCTTGGTAAACGCTAACTTCACCAACCCAGTTGGACCATTTCGCTGCTTCCCAATGATAAGCTCTGCCAAATTCTCGTTGTCTGGAGTTGCTCCGTACTGATCTTCACGAAAGATAAAAATAACCACGTCAGCATCCTGTTCAAGAGCCCCAGACTCTCTTAAATCAGACAATTGTGGACGATGATCTGAGCGAGACTCTGGTGCGCGACTCAGCTGGGATAACATTAAAATCGGCACGTTGAGCTCTTTAGCAAGCCCCTTGAGTGATCGTGAAATCGAAGCCAACTCCTGTGTGCGATTCTCAAACCTTCCACGCCCCTGCATTAATTGAATGTAGTCCACAATCAATAAGTCAAGACCATGTTCAGCCATTAAGCGACGCGCCTTCGCACGCATTTCTAATACCCCGATAGCCGCCGTGTCGTCGATAAAAACCTTGGCTTCGGCGAGAACACCTAGCGAATGAGAAAGTCTCTCGTAGTCAGATTCGCTTAAAAAACCGCCTCGGAACTTATGCGCATCGATCCTGGCCTCGGCTGTCAACATCCGAAGAAACAGTTGCTCCTTAGACATCTCCAGACTAAAGAACCCAACGGTTTTCCCAGTTTTTACACCAACATGTTGAGCAATATTCAGCACCAAGCTAGTCTTTCCCATCGACGGTCTAGCCGCAACAATCACTAAGTCTGACGGTTGGAATCCAGAAGTTAATTGATCTAGGTCCGTAAAACCCGAGGGAACACCCGTGATGGACTCTTTGTGCTCCTGAAGGCGCTCTATTGTAGAGAATCCTTCATTTACTAATTCTCGTAGTGGTACAAAGCCCGACCTGATACGGTCATCCGCGATATTGAAGATGGCCTGTTCTGCACCATCCAGAAGGAGATCAGCCTCTTCTTCAGCATCGTAAGCACTACGGAGAATCTTGTTCCCTACATTTATCAGATCACGAAGAGTTGACTTCTCCTTGACAATTTTAGCGTAGTGCTCAACGTTGGTCGCCCGAGGCACACCATCCACCAAAGCTGCAATATAAGCAGCTCCCCCTACTTCCTGTAGCTCACCCGAGCGTTCGAGCTCGTTACTAAGGGTCACTAAGTCGATAACCTCACGACGCTCATTCAACAAGACCATCTTGTCAAAGACACGCCGATGGGCATCGCGAAAAAAATCTCGAGAGTCTAATGACTCTGCTGCCTGGTTGAATGCTTCGTTGTCGATCAGAATTGCGCCGAGAACACACTTCTCGGCCTCAAGGTTGTGGGGAAGTATTCGGGCAGCAGCAGAAGTATCTGCCATGACAACGGGCCCTTCCAATAACTCTAGTTCACTCTACGGGGACTTCGACTGGCGCCGTAACCTCGTCCGCGCCCTCCTTGATGACATGTACCTTGAGGTTAGCCGTTACCTCACGATGCAGTCTCACTGGAACGTCGTACTCGCCGAGTTGCTTAATAGGCTCAGATAGCGTAAATCTCTTTCTCTCAATGTCTATACCACGCTCAGACAACCACATAACGATGTCGCCCACAGTCACAGATCCGTACAACGTGTCGGTTTCACCAACCCGACGGGAAAATTGACAATCGAGGCCTTCTAGCTTAGTGCCCAAAGCCTCTGCGCTCATCTTTTCCTCGGCTTCATAACCTTCAACAATCTTACGCTCGCGTTCAACATGACGACGGTTACCTTCAGTCGCCTTAAGCGCCAATTTGCGAGGAAGTAAGTAATTTCTAGCGTAGCCATCAGCGACCTTCACAACATCACCGCGGTTACCAAGATGATCGACGTAACGTCTTAAAATCACTTCCATGAACTTCTCCGAATAATCACAAAACTATCGTCAGAATCTTTAGCCAATTAACTAATCTAGCCAGTCGCGTAAGGAATCAATGCTAACTGCCTGGCTCGTTTAATGGCCGTCTGTAATTTCCGCTGGTGCGCTTCACAGGTCCCAGATATCCGGCGAGGCTGAATCTTTCCGCGCTCAGGAATAAAAGGCATCAATAGTCCCGCATCTTTATAGTCGATATGATCGATCTTGTCCGCACAGAATTTACAAACCTTACGTCTGCGAAACAGAGTGCGACGGTTTTGAAACTTCTCTCCCTTTCCAGCCCGTCCTCCACGACCACCTGATCGTTCTTGTCTACCTGGCATACACTAACCCTCCGCTTCCGAAGCGCGAGATTTCTGAACTTCAGAATTACCTTCACCAACAGTCACCGACTCTGGTTCTGCTGGCAAACCACGTGCCACTCTTCGCTTTTCAACTCGGCGTTTACGGCGAGTCCTCGCTCGGTCGGCCACGTTTAACTCACGATCTATCCGGACAACCAAATGTCGCATT
>CAZQMT010000083.1:2577-8511 GCA_964594555.1 uncultured Vicinamibacterales bacterium | reverse complement strand
ACTGCCTATGCTTTAGCCCGCACGAAGCGATTCCCTTCTCGTGTATCTCTTGAGGTTAGTCTTCTGTTTGTTCGTGCGGTTCCGACAATCGTCTTGATGGTGCCGTTATTTCAAATCGTTAGTGTGCTGAATCTTTACGATAACCGTGTCGCTATGATTATCTTGTACGCGGCAGTTAATTTGCCTTTTGCTGTTTGGCTAATGACGTCGTTTATTGAGCAGATTCCCGTAGAGCTTGAAGAATGTGCCTCGGTAGATGGAGCAAACGGTTTCCAAGTTTTGTCAAAGATAATCTTTCCTCTCGCTGTACCGGGAATGGCTGCTACAATGATTTTTGTGGCTTTGCTGGCATGGAATGAATTTCTTATCCCAGTTCTTTTGGCTGGAGAGACTGCCAAGACTCTCCCCGTCTACATTAGTGGATTTATCTCTGCCCGTAACCTAGATTGGGGGCCAATGGCAGCCGCGAGTTCACTCGCCATTGTACCGATTGCCTTTTTTACCGTGTTAATTCAGCGTCGTCTAGTTAGTGGATTGAGTTCGGGTGCCGTAAAGGGGTGACAAGTTTTATAGTATGTGTAAGTAGGGTATGAGAAGTGCGCATGTCTTCTCAGGGAGACTGGGTTAGTGTGTCGGAACTGCGGTAATTTGTGGAGTGTCTGTGGCAGATCTATACTTTCTCATTCCTGAAATTGTCCTTGTCTTCATGGCGTTATTGCTGATTCTTACGACGCGTCGCCTCCTCGTTAATCTTAAGAAAAGGAAGAGACCATGAATACAAGCGCATCGGTGTCCCGACGTAGGTTTTTAATGGGGGGAGGAGCCACGCTCATGTGGATTCCAAGTGGTGTCAAAGGTTATACCGGCCACGAGATGCGAAACATGGAGTCCGGTGGTGGTCTAGGTATTGGTGTCTCGAAGTGGGAGTTAGACACGCCAGCCTTGTTGGTCGACCTCGACAAATTAGATCGAAACATTCAATCCATGCAGACGATGGTTGCCAAAAACGGAATCGCCAGTCGTCCTCATGCGAAAACTCATAAGTGTCCAGAAATTGCCAAACTTCAACTTGCGACAGGGTCTATTGGAATTTGCGTAGCAAAATTGAGTGAAGCGGAAGTGATGTTTTCACATGGGATCGAAGAAATTTTGCTGACGACATCTAATGTAACGGCTCCAAAAATTCTTAGGGCGATGACTTTGCGGAAGTCTTGTAAGGGGTTTATTCAAGCCGTTGATACGGTTCGGAACGCAGAGGATTTGGCTGAGGCTGCTCGAGAGGCCGGCATTGTCGCTGACGTTGTTGTTGATGTTGATAGTAGTTCACATCGAACAGGGATTACGCCAGGTAAGCCAGCTCTAGGACTCGCACAGATTGTGGATAAGTCACCTAGTCTTCGACTTCGAGGGATTCTCTGTTATGACGGTGGTTCTCAACATGTGCACGGGTTTGGCAAGCGCCGGGAACAGACATTAGGGCGCCTGGCAGCGGCAGGCGAGACGGCTAGAATGATGGACCAATCTGGTTTGACTACCGAGATCTTCAGTGGTGGTGGTACGGGTACTTACAACATTGATCATGAAACGGCTGGTTTTACTGATGTTCAGGCAGGGAGCTACATTTTTATGGATGCGCAGTATCTTGCCATCGGCGGAGCTAATGATGATGAGACATATTCAGATTTTCAGCCGTCTCTGACAATCATGACTACTGTTCTCAACGCACAGTACCCGGGACGCGCTACAACGGATGCCGGCGCCAAATCTTGCACGATTAATAAGCCCTGGCCGATCGTTTCTGGTGAAACAGGCATGGCCTATACCTCTGGCTCTGATGAATTTGGAACTATCCGATATGAGAACGCAAGTCGTGTTTACGATGTGGGCGATAAACTTGAACTCGTCGTGTCGCATTGTGACCCAGTCGTGAATCTATATGATCAGATTTACGGAATCAGGAATGATAAAGTTGAAAAAGTTTGGCCCATTGCGGCGCGAGGGAGTTCTATCTAGCGACAAAACTCTTGAATTACGGAAAGTAGTCGTATCACTCTAAACGTTTGTGCTCACCACACCAGTTGATGGCTACGTCTGCCAGAATTCTGGCACACGTTACTACCTGCTCGAAATCGACCCATTCATCTGAGCTGTGTATGAGTCCGCCGCCGGGACCGAATAGTACGGTGGGAGTGTTGCCGTACAGAATGGGTATACGTAAATCTGATCCACCGCCGCCTTGGATTTTAGGTCTTAATCCAGTTGTCTGTTGTGCGAGATCTGAGATTGTAGTAACTAGGGGATGTTCGGGGTCGATTTCTGCTGCTACGAACCAAAGTCCGAACCACTCGATTTCGAGAGGATGATCGGCGAACCAGGGTTCCTTGGCAGACCATTCCTGCAGGAATGTTTTAAATTCCTTTTTGATAGTGTGAATGTTTTCACCTGGGAGGCATTCTATGGTGCCTTCGAGTACTGCGTGAGAGGCTATTGTTGATGGCCACTCTCCGACATGAAGTTTACAAATTCCAGTTGGCACTTTCGTTTCGTTAGTTCCATCGTAGAGTGGATGTGCTGCGACTGACTCACGCATCGTGGAATAAGTCTCTACTGCTTCATAAACGCTGATGGCTTTGCTAATTGGATTTACAAGCATGTGCTTGTACTCGATCCCACCAGCTTGGCCAGGCACTGTAATTCTGAAGAATTGGGCGCCTCGTCCTGAGATCGCCATTTGGCTAAGTCCCGTTGGTTCAGTGAAAATGCAGGCGTCACCGACGTATCCGCGGCGCACGCATGCCAAAGTGCCGTTTCCGCCAGATTCTTCGTCAACTACACTTGCGACCAAGAGGTCTCCCTCAAGCTTTACTCCTATTGCTTGTAGTGCGGCGACGGCAAGAAGGTTACTTACGACACCGCCTTTCATATCACAAGCGCCTCGCCCATAGACTTTTCCGTCTTCGAAATCTCCACTCCACGGGGAATGGGTCCAACTTTCTATAGGACCTGTTGGTACTACATCGACGTGGCCACTCAGAATAAGGGAGCGACCGTTGCCTTGGCCGGAAAGTTTTCCAACGACATTTGGACGATCTTCGTAGCCGAATTGAGATGGGACGTAGGCCTTATGCGAAGCGAGTTCGTCCCCTGAGGGAACCCATACATCCACATTAAGGCCAAGTTCTTTGAGCTTTGTAGCGATAAGTTCCTGGCAGGGTTTCTCTTCGCCTTCGAGTGAAGGTATACGGACAAGGTCTTGTAAGAGTTCAAGGGCCCATTGACGATGCCCTTCGATTGCGTGGGACAAATTATTGCTACGGCTCATTACTGTCTGCGAGGTCATTTTATGCTGAGGTTGAGATCTACTTCTACGGGTTTTGGTATCGCTCACTAGTTTTTATGCTTAAATCGTCGAATAATACGACGTAATCATGTTTGATTCTACAGTTTATAGTGTACGGGCACGCGTCAAAAGTCTGTTAACTCATTTCTTTGAATCTAGTTAGCTTATAGCGAGTAGTCCTATGACGAGCCTAGACGGTTTTGTCGTTACTGCGTATCTTTTTGCGCTCGTTCTGACGGGTTTTATCGTATCCCGACGAATTAGTAACGCGAATGATCTGTTTTCTGCTGGAGGGCAGTCACCGTGGTGGCTCGCTGGCGTGTCAGCCTACATGACGATGTTTTCCTCAGGAACTTTTGTGGCTTGGGGGGGAGTTGCTTACCAGGCAGGCTTTGTTGCTGTGTCGATTTGTATGACTCATGGTGTTGCAGCTCTTTTGATCGGTTATTTTGTGGCGGCGAAATGGCGTGCAACTGGGGTTTCATCGGCCGGTGAATTTGTCTATCTGCGGTATGGAAGCAAGGCACTCTACATGTTCACGTGGTTGAATCTAATAACACGTACTCTTGGTGTGGGTGTTGCGATTTATTCAATTGCGGTCTTGGTGTCTGCGTTAATTAGTTTGCCTTCCGGTCATCCTTTAGCTGATCCGATGACGGGTACGCTTTCTGTTAATTGGACGATTTTAATTGTTGGATTCGTGGTCGTGGGCTACACGATCGCCGGTGGGTTGTGGGCAGTTCTAATGACCGACGTGATTCAGTTCGTAGTGTTGACTTCGTCGGTAATTATCATCGTGCCGCTTCTTGTTATGCAATTGGGCGGCATAAAAAGTGCATTTGCAGCGCTCCCAGAGTCGCATTTAGCTTTTGTAACGAATGACTATACGTTGTCGTTTTTGTTTGGGTTTTTGATTTTGCATGCACTTAAGATTGGTGGCGAGTGGGCTTTCGTTCAGCGCAGTTTGTGCGTTCGTTCACCTCGTGATGCCAAGAAGGCTCATTTCTTTTTTGGCATTGCGTATTTGACAACGCCACTGTTTTGGATGTTGCCGCCACTTTTGTACGCCGGAATGAATTCCGGAGCGAATCCCGAGCAAGCATATATCCTCGCTGCGCGAGAGGTCTTACCAGCTGGCTTGCTTGGTTTGATGATTGTTTCAATGTTTTCGGCTACTGCAAGTATGGCGGATTCTGAGATTAATGTTTTTTCTGGCGCGCTAACTTTGGAGATTTATAAACGCCGTCAAGGTGGCCATGTTTCTTCACGTCGTTTGGTGGCTATAGGGCGTATGTTTACGACAGGACTTGGCGTTATCATGGTTATGGTTGCGCTTAGTGTGCCTTTTTTCGGTGGAGCGGCTGACCTAACAATCACTACGGTCAATCTTTTAGTCGGTCCGTTAGCGATGCCCGTCGTGTGGAGTTTATTTTCTAAGTACATTAAGGCTCGCTCGTTGTGGATAATTGTGGGAAGCAGCTTTTGTGCGAGTGTAGCTCTTAAGGTCCTTTTACCAAATTTAACAGCGGAAGGTCCAGGCCTACTGGTCGCGGTGGCGCATTGGGCCGGTGCGAATCCAAATTTGTCTGAGCAGTTTCCTGGCCTCCTTCTCCCGTTCATTTTATTAATATGGTTTGAAGTGAGGGGGCGTAAGGAAAACAAAATCGATGAAGGGTGGACAAGAGTACGGGTTTTTGAAGCTGAACATGGCATGGCCGAGGATGAGATTATTGAAGCGGGTAGTACGGACGAGAATTACCAAAATGGATTGTTGCTGGGTCTATTTATGGCGGGTTTGGCTACGCTTTTTATTGTTATAGGTGTTTTTGTGACAGAAGGACGGTTTTTAATGTTAGTGTTCGCCGCGATGATGTTCACAGTGGCTATACCGTTAATTGTGGGAGGAGAGCGCTGTCGCGCATTCTGGCGATTTTTAACAACTCGGTAATATCGGCATCGGCTGCGGTTCGCCTGGGAAAATCCGTAAGGGAGGTTGTGGTCAGGCCTTATCAGGCCTTCGGACGAGTACCACTGTGAGCCGATTGGCGGGCCGCATAGCCATATGTCACAGGCGCCGGCAGGACAGTGCCATTTGAGGGTCCGGCTCGATCGACCAAACGCACCAGCCGAACGAGTATGTTGAGATTGCGCAACTCGAAGCCGGTATACGGTTCGTCAGCGAGGTCATCGCCCGCTGTCGTTGACGTAATATGGTGGGCCGCCCGCGGATCGAACGCGGGACACCCTGATTAAAAGTCAGGTGCTCTACCACTGAGCTAGCGGCCCCTCCAATACTGTGTGTTCCTTAAGTTTTTACTCTGATTGGCACCGAAATTCGTGTGGTGTTCCACTCGATCTCTAGAGTTCCGCTGCCAGTTTCACTGTCAGAGAGAGTTACATTGATTGAGAGCTGCTCCAACGGAGTTGACCGCGTTTCTCGATGCATATCAACGCGCACAAGATCTTCTTCGGAGGAGTACTGGGTTCCCCACTGGCCTGTCTCTTTATTGACGATTAGCTGCCTCGTCGTTTCGCCAGGATGTGTATAGAGCGTGTAGGCACCCTTTGGAATTTTGGTTTCACCGATCACTATG
>CAZQMT010000083.1:0-2567 GCA_964594555.1 uncultured Vicinamibacterales bacterium | reverse complement strand
ACTGATTTCTAGTGTGGTCGCCTCGTCTGCACCAGTACGCCAAACTTGATCGTACGGAACGAGGTCTCCGAAGATTGTTCGTCCTTTCACGTACGGACGTCCGTACGTGATACTGATATCTGTTCCACTGAGTGTCCAAGTGGTCTTTACGTGAGGGCTGCCTCCACGTCCTGGATGTACTTCAGTGGTTGTCTGCGCCGTTAAAATTGCTGGCAGGCCGAATTCCAGAAGCCCTATTAATAAACTTGCCCACAAGATTGATCGCGTCATATTCGTTACCCCTTTCACAAGATACATGGTACGGATTCCTGAAGTTTTATTCTACGAATTTACGATAGCGGTCATGAGAAAATCTAGTGTTGATACAACCATTATCTAATGTTACGAAGTTGAGATCTTTGCCAGAGCAAGTAACACGGATGTATATGCCTACAAAGGACAGCGCCGCATATTAGCATGGTGATTGGATCTTTTGGGTTTTAACGTTACGAATTTTCCAGTTTCGATTTTAGCAATGGGATCACGGCCTCAGAGAGTTGCATGCTGCGATATTGCCTAAGTCTACTACGATTGACGAGACGGTAAACTTATGTTACCGTAGCATTTACGTTGATTTTCCTCCACTCGTTTCCGTTTACTATTTCCAGTTTCGTATGTCCCCGAGGAGTGGTGCATGAAGCTGTTTGAGGTGGGTTCTAGGGTCGTTGAGCCGACTTATGGTTTGGGGTCAGTTATCGCTGTCGAGAACGGATTCACGCGCATTGATTTTGATGAGCATGGGGTCAAGAAGTTTATGACAAGCCTTTCTCAGTTGGAGCCTAGTAGTGAGCCTGCTCCCGCGAAGTCTGGAAAGACCCGTCGGAGACGTAAGACCGCCAAGGCTTCAAAGACCACGAAGGCTTCAAAAACCACGAAGGCTTCAAAAACCACCAAGGCTTCAGCTGCCAAGAAATAGTCTATCCAGGCATCGTCCACAATCGTTCTATCCATATTTCTTACGTTTCACTGTTTGAGTTGACTGTTGTCTCATTTCGGTTTGTTAGGGCTGAGATGGCTTTGGTGGCCACGGTTCTTCCATCCGCCACGCAGTCTGGGATTCCGGTGCCGCGATAGCCACTACCTGTCAAGTGGAGTCCTGGGAATCTTCTGAGGCATCTTTCGATCTTGCTTAATCTTTTTAAATGTCCGACTTCGTATTGCGCAGTTGCTTGTTTCCATCGATAAAGCTTGACGAGGTTTGGAGTAGTGTTAATGCCCAAAATCTTAGAGAGCTCCCCATGGCAGGTTTGAATGAGTTCTCCGTCTTCTCGATCGATCATACCTGGAGCTCTTGAGCCACCCATGAATCCTCTGATGAGAACCTGATTATTGGGAACTCGATGTTCCCACTTCGAAGATACCCATGTTGCAGCCATCAGATTTGAATTATGCTCGATCCGAGGCACGACAAAACCGCTCCCGAGTAGGGGATGCGCCACAGATTTTCTAGGGTAGGAAAGGAACACTGTCACAGTAGACTGATATGGGATTTCCCCACAAAGTCTGGCGAGCTCTTGATCAACAGGTTCGATCAGTCTCGAGGTTACGTGTGCTGGTGTCGCGAGAATAATCTGATGTGCCTCGATGTTACGTCCTGACTTGACGCGCACTGCGAATGATTGTCCGTGTTCTATTGAGATAACAGGCGTGTTGCATTTGATGTTGCCGTTTGGCAAGGCCTTGATGAGTGTGTCGATTAGTTCTCCAATCCCCCCCGGTAGAGAACGGAATGGGCCGTCTGTTTTGATATTTCTACGTGTCTTTCGATAAGCACGAATCACACTGCCGTGTTTCCGCTCGGCGTCACGCAGATTTGGAAACAGTGCGTCCACCGAGAGCCGGTCAACATTCCCTGCATGGATTCCTGCTAACAGTGGTTCGGCAAGATAGCTTACGGCTTCAGGACCGAAACGTCGTCCAAAAAATGAGGCGATTGACTCGTCTACGTTTGACAGATTCCTTGGGATGACGAGGTCCAGACTCATGCGAGTTTTTCCTACCGCTGATAACAGTGATGAAGCTACGAATGGTGCCCACTTTGTTGGAATCCCGAGCACCGAAGCCTCGGGTAAAGGGTACAGATTTCCGTTTCGCATAACGAATGCTGTGCGAGGTGGTTTGGTTGACATTAGTCGATCTGTGAGTCCGAGTTCCTGGCAGAGCTGTATGCCTGCTGGCTTTTGGGCGAGGATAGCATCGGGGCCTGCGTCGATCGTGAAGCCGCTTTCCGATTCTGTGTGGATTACTCCACCGAGCTGAGGTTGGGCTTCTACCAAGACAAAACTGGTTCCACGTTTCTTCGCTTCGAAGGCTGCAGAAAGACCGGCGATGCCCCCCCCAATGATTAAAAGTTCGACTGGTCGATCGAAGTTAATAGTCACGACTAGGCTGCCACGTGTTTAATCATCTTGAGCTGTTCTAGGGCAAAGGCAATCGGAATTCATGGACGAAGTGAGCTAAGCGCTGCACGTTCTCGACAGGGGAGGCGGGGAGAATGCCATGACCATGATTAAAAAAGTGACCTGGGC
>CAZQMT010000082.1:6205-8562 GCA_964594555.1 uncultured Vicinamibacterales bacterium | reverse complement strand
TTCGTAAAAGCTCGGGAAGAGGCTGTTCGTATCCTTCAGGATTTAATACGTATTGACACAACAAACCCACCTGGGAATGAAACGAAGGCTGCTGATTACATTGCAGATGTGCTGCGACGAGAGGGAATCGATTCTGAAATCTTCGAACTTGAGAAGGGCCGAGGAAGTCTTGTTGCTCGTCTCAAGGGAAACGGCTCGAAAGAACCCATTCTACTGATGGGGCACACGGATGTTGTGGGTGTTGAGCGTGACAAGTGGACCGTTGATCCATTCGAGGCTGTCATCCAAGATGGATATCTCTATGGTCGGGGTTCGCAAGATGACAAAGACATGGTCGCCTTAAATCTGGAGTTATTCTTGCTGCTTCATCGAGCGAAGCTTCCACTTGCTCGTGATGTTATCTATTTGGCTGAGGCTGGTGAGGAAGGTACACCTCACGTCGGGATTGAGTTTATGATCGCTGAGCACTGGGACCAAATAGCGTGTGAGTTCGCACTGCTTGAGGGCGGTGGAATTCCGACACGGAATGGGTCCGCACGCTATGTGGGAGTTTCGACAACAGAAAAAGTACCGCGCCGTATGCGTTTGGTCGCCCGTGGCACATCGGGACATGGTTCAAGACCGAGGCCTGACAATCCGATCGCCCATTTGGCAGCGGCGGTGGCGAAAGTTTCTCAGTACCAAGCTCCCATTCGATTGAACGAGACGACTAAAGCGTTCTTTAGTCGTTTAGCAAAAATCAGTCAGGCTGAGGAGGCCTTTCTTTATAAGAATATCGACGATGCTGTAATCGGTGACATGGTTCAAGAAAATTTTCGTCTCACGAATCTTATGGCGAATTCTATTCTTCGAACTTCGATTTCACCGACCATCATCGAAGGTGGATTCAGGCGAAATGTGATTCCGGCTGAGGCAGAAGCTGTACTCGATATTCGAGCGCTTCCTGATGAGGACATTGGTGAATTAATGGCTGAGCTTAGAAGCGTTATTAATGATCCTTTGGTTGAGCTCATACCTCCGAGTCCAAACGGCAGACCGGTTGCACCACCATCGAAACTCGATTCTGAGATGTTTGATGCGTTAGAGGAAGCACAGCGTGAAGTGTATCCAGAGGCCATACTACTACCCACGATGTTGACTGGGGCGACAGATGCTGCACAACTGAGGGCCAAGGGGGTCCAAGCTTATGTGATAGGTCCTATGTTTGAAGAGAGTGAAGGCTCACGCGCCTACGGCAATGACGAACGCCTGGTTATTGACGGGCTCGAGCAGTTCTTAGAGTTTATGTACCGAACTGTTGTGAAAGTTGCTGTTTCGCAATGACCTGTGAATTTTTTTCCGTGTAACATGGAAGTCCAGCTGTGTGCTGGTTGTTGAATACGGCAGAGTATAGGGGAGTTTTATGAGAAAGTTTGAAGGGTTTATAGCTTTGGTTTTACTCGGGCTGTTTGTTGCTCAAGGTTGTGGTGCGGGCACTCCTGAAGATGTTCCCGAGATGGAAACTCAATTTCTGAGCTTTGGAACCGCACCTCCAGGAGGTGCTTTCTTCGTAGTTGGGGGGGCTCTATCTGAGGCGTTGAACGAACGCGGTAGTGAAGAAGCATGGGATGTGAATAGCGAAGCTACAAGCGGTTCTCAAGAGAACATTCGACGTCTTACAGATGGCGAGATCGATCTGGCTTTGTCGAATGCGGCCATTACTTACTTTGCGGTTCGTGGTAGTGAGGGCTGGGATCGCGCCTATCCCGTTCGTTCAATTATGACTCTTGCACCCAATGTTGCGCTTTTTATTACAACCGAACAGTCTGGCATCAAAAATCTAACGGATTTGGCAGGGCACCGCGTGACGGTCGGTCCTGCTGGTGCTGGATTCGACTATTTTGTCAAGCCGTTGCTTGATGTGCATGCAGTTACTTACGAAAGTTTTACTCCTCTTAATGCGACGCAAGCGGACGCTGTTGACATGTTGGCTAACGGTTCTGCTGCTGCGGTTTTCCTCGGCGGGGCAGTGCCAACTGCCTCGATTACTCAAGCTTCAGTATCACAAGATGTTTATTTCATTCCGTTTTCTGATATTGGAAGAAAGATGGCAATAGAGCGATATTCATTTTTTCGTCCAGCTACAATTCCGGCAAACACTTATCGAGGTCAAGACGAGGACTTCGAAGGACTTGACGTTGGCTCGATGCACTTAATTACGGCGGCCGATCAAGATGAGGATCTTGTGTATCGCATTACTAAAACCATCTATGAGAATCGTGAGAGTGTGACAGCGAAACATCCGGCTGGCCGTGCCATTAATCCGAGCAATGTAGTGCGTGATACTGGGACTGAGTTCCTTCCTGGAGCCATTCGTT
>CAZQMT010000082.1:0-6195 GCA_964594555.1 uncultured Vicinamibacterales bacterium | reverse complement strand
AGCTCAATAGATGTTTTTCTATTTGATCCCAAGCAGTCTCTGAATATCGTTAGCCATGGATCCCGTCGCACATACACTCGTAGGTGCAACCTTAGCTGAGACGGCTCTCAGGCGTAAGACCCCGCTGGCCACTGCAACTCTACTGATCGGTGTAAATCTACCAGATATTGATTGGTGCATCGCCCAATTGTATGGCCGGGACTTCTCTCTAGGTTTTCGACGGGGATGGACTCACGGCATTATTGCCTTAATTGTTCTTCCTATACTATTGGCGTTGGCTGTATACCTCTTCGATTATGTATTTAGGAGACGGAGTAGGACGCAGGTCCCGCGTGCTCTTCTAGGGCCGCTCGTGGGGTTGGCTTATCTTTCTGTTTTCAGTCACTCCGCTTTGGATTGGTTAAACAACTACGGTGTTCGGTTACTCATGCCTTTTGATGGAAGATGGTTTTACGGGGATACTCTTTTTATTATTGATCCGTGGATTTGGTTGCTGATGGGAGTATCTCCGGTTTTGGCACATACTCGAGCGCCGCTGAGTGTGGCTATGTGGATTTTACTTGGACTGGCCATGACCTTACTTATTGTCGGTACGAATTTAGTCCCGACCATGGTTGTAGTTGTGTGGGTAGTAGGTCTCACAGCTATTATTATTGTTCGAGGGTTGGGATCGTTTCGGAACCACCTGTCTCAAGTGGCGATGATCTGTGGGGCTTTAGCGATTACGTACATCGCTGGCATGATGGGCGGTACATGGATCGCAAAAGTCCAGGCGAAGAACTGGCTTAGTGAGCAAGGCGTGTCGCCTAGTCAAATCACAGGTTTGATGGCGGCGCCACTTCCTGCCAATCCATTTGTACGTGATGTAATAGTTGTTACCCAGAGTCGTTATTATTTTATTGAAATTGACTGGTTGTCCAACGAGCGTTTTCGAGTAAGTTACCCCAGTCGTGCAAATGGTCCTCCCAGTCCAACGGTGCAGGCTGCACTTAATTCACCAGGTATCCAGGGAATGAGGCGCTGGCTACGATTTCCGAGCTATGAGGTCGAGACGATAGGGGATGGGGATATTTATCGAGTAATCATTCATGACCTACGCTACTCGCGAATGCAGAGGACAGGAATAGGTACAGCGGTAGTCGAGCTCGATCGAAATCTTGAACCGCGGTAACGGTTTTTAAGGAGCGTCGTGATAGTGGCCGTGTTCGGCTGACCAAATACGTCGGATGTTTGGTGCTGTGGAGTCGTCTGTGACTGAGATCAAGAGTGCTGCTACAGCGCCGAGCACGAATAGCACTACGATCCCGAGAGCTGTCCCGGATAAGAACGGTGCTTGTTTGTTCCCGCAGCAGCGTTTGTATTTTTGTCCACTTCCGCACGGACAAAGTTCGTTGCGTCCAGGCTTCATCCGCTGCATTGTGCCACATTTTCCACGCTATCTATATTTCTGTACTCTTTTGGTGACGTTCTATTTGACAGTTTTTATCTTTTAGCCTGAAAAACACAAGGCATGGTAGACTGAGCGTGCGAGAGCGGATATTGTTTCTATGAGTGCACTGGCTTCTCCCAGCGAAGTCAGTTGGGTAATTTCGTAGTCTACTTCATAACGGTTCAGTCAGAACCGGGGCGATGTAATAGGAAAAATTAGTGTTTTGTTTGTGCTCGTCTGTGTGTGTGCGTGGGTTTGTACAGTGACAGGCTGATTCACGTGGTGTCGACACGACAGAACCAAGAGACTTAGGTGTTTTGCGTCTCGTAAGTTAATGAGGACAAAATGGCTATAACATTTGCCCGTCTCGTGTGGATCGTCATGAGCATGGTGTTGGTGGCACCACTGGCCGATGTTGTTACATCTCCCGATCTTAGTTCTGGAGAGATGGTTCGTACACATAGGCCGCTTGTTGTGCAGCGCACTAAGACATCGGATTCTGTGCCAACAGATATCGAGCTTCCTATAGCGGCGCCTCCCATTTCTACGGATCCAGATTTTTTCCGTGCAATTATTACGGCGTATTCGTCATCACCTGATGAAACAGACGACACCCCTTTTATAACAGCGAGTGGCCGTCGGGTATTTGATGGTCTTATAGCTTGCCCCAGACGTTATCCATTCGGTACTCGGTTCAAGATCGGTGGTCGGGCTTACACTTGCTGGGATCGTCTACATTACAGATTCGATGATCGCTTTGATATTTGGATGGCTACTAAAAACCAAGCGTTACAGTTTGGCCTTAGAAAACTTATTGTTGAAGTTTTAGGTTAGTAGGCATTTGTTCCGTTTCGATTGTTACATCATAGTATTCAAACTTTAGAGTCAGGGCTGAGAGTCGTTTTTATGCTCGCGCGTAAAGTCCTTAGTATGGATTTCCATCATCGATGTACCTATTCTTGGTGGGATGCCGTACAATGGCCTGGCGTGCTAGCGGATTTATCCTAACGATACGAGGAGACGGTCTTATGAGTTTGTCCCTTCAGGCGCTGTTAGCTTTGGCACCCATTTTGCTCGGCGGGGTGTTATTGATCGGATTTCGGGTAACGGCTAAATCCGCAATGCCATTAGTGTACTTAGTGGCAGTGACGATCGCTCTGGCCGCATGGGACGTAGATCTCATTCGTGTCGTTGCCGCCTCCATTCAAGGTCTATTTATTACCTTTGATATTGTTTTTATTATTTTTGGTGCGATTTTGCTCCTCAATACTCTTGAGCAATCTGGTGCTGTCTCGGCTATTCGGCGAAGCTTTCGGAGTATTAGTGATGATCGACGTGTTCAGATCGTCATTGTCGCCTGGTTATTCGGCTCATTTATTGAGGGGGCGGCTGGATTTGGGACGCCGGCTGCATTGGTTGGCCCTCTGCTCGTTGCCCTTGGGTTTCCTGCCCTGGCTGCTGTAATGATTGGGATGCTCGTACAAAGTACGGCAGTGACATTTGGTGCTGCGGGCACGCCTGTTATGGTGGGTGTAGGTGGTGGACTTAACTGGGACGTATTAAGTGGTGCGATGACAGCGGCGGGAATGACTATTGATGATTACCTGTACGCTGTAGGATTACGGGCGGCTGTCTTACACGCAATTACAGGTACTGTTATGCCAATCGTGATGGTGATGATGACAACGCGATTTTTTGGACGAAAAGGGTCCTGGACAGAAGGGTTGTCGATCGTGCCATTCGCGCTCTTTGGAGGGCTAGCTTTCACTGTACCTTACGTTATCGCAGCGTATTTACTCGGTCCGATGTTCCCTTCCTTGCTTGGCGCACTGGTCGGCCTAGCGATTGTAACGTTTTCGGCGAAACGAGGTTTCCTCCTTCCGAAGGACAGCTGGGATTTTCCACCCGATCAAGAGTGGCCGTCTGATTGGGTTAGTGGAATGGAAATTAAATCCGATGATGCAAGCGCGAGACCGATGTCTGTTTGGCTTGCCTGGTTACCCTACGTGCTTGTGGCAGCGCTTTTGGTGTTGACCCGCTTACCGGCTCTTGGCATTGGTGCTTCGTTACAAGCGTTAGGTTTCGGTTGGAGTGACATTCTTGGGACAGGCATTACAGGTCGGACAACGCCGTTGTACTTACCGGCAACGATACTTTTGACTGTTGTACTCTGTACTTACTTCTTGCACCGGATGTCGTGGTCAGCTATGAGGCGGGCAGTAACCGATTCTAGTCGGATGCTTTTGGGAGCCGGTTTCGTATTGGTCTTTACGGTGCCTATGGTGCGTGTTTATATCAACTCTGATATCAACGCAGCAGGACTTCCGGGTATGCCAATCGCGATGGCTGAGTGGGTTGCGGCTAATGTAGGTGGAGTATGGCCATTCTTTGCCGGTGTTATTGGCGCACTGGGTGCCTTCATTGCTGGTAGCAATACTGTTTGCAATTTAATGTTCTCCATGTTTCAGTATGGTGTTGCTGACAAACTCGCTTTGTCGGGGTTGATGATCGTGGCTCTACAGGCCGTTGGTGCAGCGGCGGGGAACATGATAGCCATTCACAATGTTGTGGCTGCTTCTGCGACGGTTGGCTTACTTGGTCGCGAAGGCACAACTTTACGTAAAACAATTTTACCCACGATCTATTACTTAACTATGCTTGGAATTCTTGGGCTCATAGCTGTCTATGTTCTCCAGATACCTGACCCTCTTTCCCCCGGTGGTTGATGTCTTGGGTCTAGGTGGTACTGGCGGGTAATACGCTTCAAGTGATCAATTAAAGCTGAGCCGAAAGTGGGGATATATCTCCTTAGTAAGCTACCGTCGGTGTCTAACAGTCTTGTTGGTGAGGCTGTTTTGATACGGCGTGATAGATGATTCGAGTTTCCGAATTGAAGGTTTCTTGCCTGACGATTGAGAATCGAGCAGACAGACAGCGCTCGAAATACTCTTGTTCGTAATCTTTATAGATGTCGTCCTTGTTTCTTAGTAGTTGGTGGACCATTGGGTCTTGTTTTGTGACGAACTCTATTATGAGATTGCTGCCCAGACCTGCGAGCCACCCGATAAATTCTTCAAGCGGGATATTGGCGGTCAGTACTAAGTGGTGAATTAATGCTAAACACAAAACTAAATCTGGTCGACCTCGTTTGACGAGCTCTTTTCGCTCAAGTCCGCGCCATCCAAGATTTGGAGATGGATCGGCGATATTACACACTAGTGGAAGGATTTTTGAGCTTCCCCTGAGTTTGAGTGTTTGGTAGAAGCGTTCCACTGCCAGTTGATCTGCATCTAAGGCGATGACGTGGCGTGCTCGTTCAGCAGCAATTTGAGAGAAGGTTCCTGTGTTGCATCCCAGGTCCCAGACAAGTTGCCAATTACGTGATCCGATACTGTCTCTGACAAAAGAAACTTTTTTTTCTGAGTCGTCTGAGTCGTAACTGTTGTTGTCGGTGTACTCGGACCATGTTGATTTTTCTTGTGTCCACTCGAGTTGTTCTACTAGGGCTTGTAAGTTTTTAATGTTTGCTTTAATTAAGCGGACATCGAATCCTGCTTTACGCAGGTCATCCCTGACATCTCTGTTTGTGTGAGCGAACTGAGACTGAGCTTTGGCTTGGAGAAAAACGTGTGAGAAGACTCCACGCCTGAAGTAATCTCTGAATGACATCAATCGTTGACACTGTTCGGGTTCGATGCCATCAAGATGTCCGCGGAGCCACGATTGAAAAGGAATATTCTTGTAGGCTTGTAGGAATAGAGGATAGAGAAAGAGCTGGCAGAATTGGCGGTATCCGACCCATGGCTCACCTTCGGATAGTGTTCGGAACGATGGGATGTCGATGAAAACTGGTCTCGTCCCAACCCATTGAACATTAAAGGAAGAAGAGTCTTTAAGAATCAGACCTTCTTCAATTGCTGAAGTTAGAAGCTCTAGTTGTAGGAGCGCAGCATCTTTAAGCATACCGAAGGGCCATTCGTAGGGGTACGAGACGAATGGGATCGTTTCGTGCTTCAAAACTCTTTGTCCAAAATCATCTACTAGCTTTGGCAGCTCAGAAGGATCGGCTTGTTCGGTTGCTACAATTTTCCCTTCATCTACGGCACGGCCGAAAAAGATGGTCGAGCGAAGTCGCTCCCACTCGTGCCATGCTTGCTGATTGAGTCCACGAAATACCGAGCCGTTGTGGTAAAAGACACGAGCTGTCCGGTCCCTAAAGGAACCGGGGTCGTAGGGTGAGTTAGTCATTGGCCGGAGTCTCTTTTGATAGGTTTCTCTGGCTGTCGCTTCTTCTACTTTGTTTTGCTTGAGGAAGATTCTTCGGCGCTATGAGTTTGGATCACGTTTACGAAATATCGATAAAAACCTGTGCCAGTACAGTTTAATGACGACCCCAAGTGCGGCGAGACCTCCAAGGGCAAGTTGTAAAAACATACTACCGCTACCAGGGTCTAAGTAAGCTTGCACGGGTTGTTCGAGGACTGTTAGGTACGTGAACAAGAAAAGCAGCAAACCTGTTGTCCTTCCCATCGTTCTACTCCTTTGATGTTATATCTGGTTATCAGACATTCAAGCCCAGTCAGTATAGTATATGACTTAGATTTACAGGTATGAGAGTCTGTATAGCCTGCATTTTCTAAACCAACTTACCCTGTGAATTTTGAAACATGGTAAGTTGGTTCGTCTCGGAAATTTGTATCGTAGTCATTGCAAGTCCCATGACATGTAAGACCTAGCCAGGCCATGCATTTAACTCGGCTTCAAAT
>CAZQMT010000081.1:0-8779 GCA_964594555.1 uncultured Vicinamibacterales bacterium | reverse complement strand
AAGTGCATGCATCAAGCAATCCATGAGTTGCATATCCCAATAAACTTGCAAAATAAACAGTCTTTATACTCATGGAGCTTTTAACTAGAGGAAAAAGCACAAGAGCAACAATTAAAGAGCCAAAGGGGATAAAAAAGAGTGAGTGTGTGAACTGCCTGTGATATTCAAGAAATAAAATTGGGTCAGTTGATGACTGAATCAGAATGTCTAAATCGGGTGCCAATCCTGCAAGAAAACCAATTACACCAATCTTCAAGATATTGTTTTTATTGGCAGCAGACTGTGCAAAAGCTGCGCCAACTGTTCCTTGAGATAGTGGATCCATTTTGTTTTAGTTAAATATTATTCCCACTCTATCGTTGATGGTGGCTTTGAACTAATGTCGTACACAACGCGGTTAATCCCCTTGACCTCATTAACGATACGTCCAGAAATCGACCCGAGTAATTCATGCGGCAAGCGAGCCCAATCAGCCGTCATGCCGTCCTTACTGTCAACAGCCCTGATAGCGATTGTGTAGTCATAAGTACGTTCATCCCCCATAACACCTACAGTCTGAACTGGCAAAAGTACCGCAAAGGACTGCCACAGCTTTTTGTACCACCCATGTCGCCTAATCTCATCAGTAACAATCGCATCAGCGTGACGTAACAGATCGATCCTCTCCGGCTTAACTTCTCCAAGGATTCGGACTGCCAATCCTGGCCCCGGAAACGGCTGACGTTCAACAAATTCCTCTTCAAGTCCAAGTTGACGGCCAACTTCTCGCACCTCATCCTTAAACAACTCCCGCAAAGGCTCAACCAACTTGAATCGCATCCGCTCAGGAAGTCCTCCAACGTTGTGATGACTCTTAATAGCCGCGGACGGCCCGACAACCGACACACTTTCAATAACATCTGGGTACAACGTTCCCTGGGCAAGAAAATCAAAACCTCCGAGCTCAGCGGCTTTGGCCTCAAAAACATCAATGAATGTCGCGCCTATAATCTTTCTTTTACGTTCGGGATCAACAACACCTGCCAAACGCTTAAGAAACAGTTCCGCTGAATCCTCAAACACGAGCGGCAACTTCATCTTTTCGACAAATCGCTTCTTAATCTGAGCCGCCTCGTTAAGACGAAGCACTCCGTTATCTACAAAGATGCACGTGAGTCGATCTCCAACTGCTCGATGAAGAAGTAAAGCTGTAACCGTAGAATCCACACCGCCACTCAACCCACATACAACTTTCGCCCCATTTAATTGTTTACGGATTTTGGCACTCATCTCCTCAATGAACGATTCCATGGTCCAGTCCCCGTCACAATTACATACGTCATACACATAGTTTCGTAAGATATCTGAACCATACTGAGTGTGGACCACCTCAGGATGAAACAATAAAGAGAAGAGATTCCTCTTCACATCTGCCATCGCAGCAACTGGAGCATTCTCACTTGTGGCAAGTACCGTAAACCCTGGTGGCGGAGCCGTTACAACATCACCATGACTTGCCCAAACTTGAATTTCTGGAGGAATCTTCTTAAATAGCGATAACGTTTGATCAAGCTCGATCATCACATGGCCATATTCACGATGGTGGGCATGCGAAACATCTCCACCTAACACATCGGTCATCCACTGCATGCCGTAGCACACGCCAAGAACCGGAATTCCAAGTTCCAATAACCGTGAATCAGCACGAGGAGCATCAGAGTCAGAGACACTTCGAGGCCCCCCGGACAAGATAATACCGATCGGAGCGTGAGCCTCTATTTCCTCCAGCGATGTACTATAAGGAAGTATCTCCGAGTAGACCGAAAGTTCTCTCAAGCGTCTCGCGATGAGCTGCGTATACTGCGAGCCGAAATCGAGAATAACAATTTTTTGATGCTTCACGTCTTCACGGAATCGAAGCGTTGGGGACAGCTACAACCGACCCCAAACGTACCATCACCTTCATGTGTTCAAGGACACGGAAACCCGTATCACGCTATTATAGCCGCATGAGGACACACCAGGCGACAGGACGCCACCTCTGGATGCCCAGAATCTTCGTGCCGGGCCATTTCTCATTCGTAATTATTTTGATTTTACTTCTGAGCAGCATTCCAGTTAACACAAGCGAGAAACGGAACCTCCCTTCACTTTTTCCTCTTGACGTCGCATGGGAGCTCGATCTCAAAAGCTCCCCTTCTGCACCACCAACAAGCGACAGCACACAGGTTTATGTGCCTCTTCGCTCTGGAAATCTCACATCAGTAATATTAGACACCGGACATATACAGTGGTCGGTTAAGTTTTCAAGCACATGGACACCCACGACCGGCGACAATGCGGTCTATGTGTCAAATGCTTCAGCTGTTCACGCACTACACAAAGAAAACGGTCAAGAAATCTGGCGCGCTAAATTTAAAAACGAAGTTTCTACTGGGCCTCTATGGAATAAGGGCTGGTTGTTCGTTGGTCTCGAAGACGGCAATCTTGTCTCATTGCGCGCCAAAGACGGGGCAGAAATCTGGCGACAACCACTCGAATCCCCTCTCGCCCAACCTCCCTCCATGAAAGGATCTCGGCTATACGCACCGCTTAACGACGGAAGAGTCGTGGCACTAGATCTTCTTAGTGGCAACGTTATTTGGCAGCGCGCGCTACCAGGTGGCTCGACTAGAATCCTCGCTCTCCAAGATCGGCTCTTCGTCGGGTCAACCGATAATTACCTTTACAGTCTTTCCTCCCAAGACGGCGACATCCAATGGCGTTGGCGTACCGGCGCAGATGTCATCGGCCCCCCAATTGTTGGTGGTCCGCATGTCTATTTTCTCTCCCTCGACAATGTGCTTAGAGGCCTCGATCGTAACGTTGGTAACCAACGATGGAAACAGCCGTTGTTGCTTCGTCCCACTTCGGGACCATTGCTGATCGACAAAGTTCTTCTGGTCTCTGGAAGAGACCAAAAAATCGAGGCCTATTACTCTAGAGACGGCACCTCTCTTGGAAGCTTTATTGCCTCAGAAGAATTAGCCTCTCCACCTCTTATCTATGAAGAAGCCACCGGGAAAAAATCCTTGGCGATCATCACTGGCGAAGGCAAATTGCAACTCCTCAGGCGAGGAATGGACCCGAAACTTGTACCCCTTACTTACATGCCAGGAACCGCAGAGTCCCCACCTCTGCAACCACTTAACATCCTTCCAGGGACAGAGCTCCCACTCCCATCTTCCCCCCGAAAGCTCTCAATGTTTTCTTCTTATACGTCGACCAATACGTCAGCACTTGAGAAGAGTCACAAAAGAGAATAAAAATGCCCTACCCTGCTGGTAGTCAATATGCCAAGGCTTCATTTTTCTTAACTTAGTGTTTTTAGTGCAAACGCAACATTATGAGTACGCCATAAATATCAAAGAGACTATATCGTGTCTGATTTATCACATTCCTTGTCACCTAAACGAATCGGAGCATTTAGGCAGGGCACCTGGCGCTGGATCGCTGGAATCGGGGTACTTTGTGTTGTTCTAACAGGCTTTCTAGGCTTCACGGTCGAAAAACTATTTTTCGGCTGGTCGGAGTCCGCTGCACTCGCATCCGTCGAAAAAGAGGTTCAAGCTCAATTCAGAGAACTCACGACTTCTCTTCGTCTTGCTGCTCGCGCAGTAGCATCTAGAGACGACCTCATATACCAAACGATCGAAAACCAAGAGCTCAAACACGATCTTTTCGAAGTAGTAATTACTGCTAGAAATGAGACCTCCCCCGAGGGGCTAGCAATTACCGTTTACGACACACATGGCTCTGCTCTCGCATGGAGTGGTAGACCCTCGGAAATGTCTCCCGAAGAAATTCTTGGAGAAGCCTCATTACTTGTAAAGCATGAAGCCCAAGGCCTACGATTAGTCCACCTAGAACCTGTGGTTGTTAGTTCCGCAACGAATCATACAGACCAAATAAAACGAATTGCGACCGTTGCTGTCGAGCACCTTCTCACGAGTGCCGAAGAATCCAGCCACCCTACGCCAGGCACTTACATTTTTCCGGCAACAATCGCAAACGTTTCGTTGCAAATAACTTCAGGCGAGGACGCACTACCAAGAAGACAGAACAGCCCAACGACTTTTTCTGTTTATTCCGACAAAAACGAACCTCTGCTAACAGCGTCTGTCTCTGAAACCGAAATTGAAGAAACTCGAAACAAACTTCATCTCCTACTCATTAGTATCGCGCTAGGATTCATCGCCGTCACAAGTCTACTTCTTATTGGCTCATCACTTGAAGCACAGGCTCGTGCTCAACGAGCTGCTTTATTTATCACAGCTCTTTTAACCACCGCAGCTCTCTTAGTCTTTTCAAGATTCATACTTTTATTCGCCATTCCTCAAAGCTGGAGCACTGGCACCACAACACTTCAGAGGGCCTGCGGAGAAAACGGCTGGGGAATATTAAAATCACCACTCGACTTTTTATTGAACTCCCTTCTTATTTTTGCTTTTATTGCACTCATCGGTCACGCAGCATACAAGCTCCGCTTCACTGCTCGTCACTGGCGATGGAATCCCTCCGCGTATCCTGTCGCCTTCACACTTGTTCATCTTTTAGCTGGCACGTTGCTTTTTACAATAGGCCAGAGTCAGGAAATATTTCTCAGAGAAACGATCGACTGCATTACCGTCGACATCCTCCAGTTCTCGTTATACCCATGGGAAGGCACCAGACTAGCGTTCGCAGTCGGCTTAATTCTTATCCATACTGCGGTTGTCTGGGGAGGCGTCACACTTTTATTCCTCGCCTCCTACTTTTGGCGTTTTCCAAGATCGACAACACTTTTCGGCGTGATAATGCCTTCGCTTTGGCTAATACCAACAGCGGTATGGCTTAGCAAAAGTGTCATTGCTAATTCAGAGCAACAAAGCCTACACATACTTCTCACGACAACCGTTTGCATCGGCATAACTCTCTTTTCCAGGCGATTAATTCCATGGTACAGACATTCTTCTCAAGCAGCCAGATTTCCAATAAAATTCGCTGCGATTTTCATTCCAGCAATTGCACTTTATCCGTCAATCACTTTTCACACTGACCACGCTCGTCGCTACCTTATTGAACAAGAATACACAGTACAGGCCGCAAATCACCCCAAAGAGCTCCAAACTAAACTTTCGCACTCATTACAGCAGATCGATGATTTGCCTGAACTTGACAAACCAGTAATTTCTAATGCCAGCACCAGCGAACTCAATACCGATCGAGCTTTTTTCATCTGGCAACAAACTGAACTTGCGAAAGATCGACTCACTTCAGCCGTTGAACTGTACGGGCGGAATGGAAACATCCTCAGCCGATTTGCCCTTAATCTTCCGGAACGTACAACCACCTTTGGACGTCGCCCTCGCCAGGTCAGGCGGCGACTCAGCCTTCCTCGCCAACGCCGAATCGGAGATGAAGAACTCGAAGGTCTCGCTAGACGCACTCGGGCTGTTCAAGTTCGACGGCGAGATCGTTCATGCCAATGGGAAATCTCTGGCGAAGCTTCAAGGCTGGGCACTATTGAGAGGCGGCTTTTACACGCTGAGCGCAATATCTGTGATGACAACGGTACGCACCTTGGAGCAATCGTTGTTCACGTCATGCTGGATCATGGGGTTCTACCGTTTCTGCCACCTAGGAGCCCATATCTTGAGGTTATGAATACTGGAAACATCGACAACTCAAGTGGTTTATTGACCGACAAGATCGAACTGGTCATCTACGGCTGGGGACAACTTCCAATTTACAGTTCTGGATCTGGCTCATGGCCACTTAGCAAAACAACATTCTCAAAAATCTATGCGTCCAGAACACCATTTTGGGAAATACTTTCGCGTGAAGGGAGCGACTACAACGTATATTTATTCAACAACCGTGAAGGCATCTTCGCTTTAGGCTACCCCAAGCGTCACTCCTTTGATGTCCTTTTAATCCTCGCAGAACTTGTCGGGCGCTCTGGCGTCATGTATCTTGCCTTCTCCATCGGGTCAATCGTCTTTTTTCGTATTACTCGTTTGAATTTTCATTCAGGACGCTATCTTTTTCAGGAAATCAGGCGAAGCTTTTACCGGAAGCTCTTTCTCGCATTCATAGCCGCTTCTGTTGTTCCAGTAATAATTTTATCCATCGTCATACGTACGTACTTCACGACTCTACTCGCTTCAGATATCGAGGCTGAAGCGTCACGAACGGCAGCCCTAGTCCGTCGCGTTGTTGAAGAAGAAGCTTTATCCGTGTCAACGGTAAATGACGACACAATGGTTTGGATCGGTCAAATAGTTGATCAAGACGTAAATATATTCAACGCCACAGAGCTAATAGCTACAAGCGAACGTGACCTCTTCGCGTCTGGCCGTATTCCTACCCGAACGCCAGAGGACGCCTATCAAGCAATCGTTTTACAACAACTTCCAAGCTTCATCGGACGCGATTCAATTGGAGATCGAGTCTACATGCTTGCAGCCACCCCCATACGCCTAGGCGGAAGAGACCTAATAATGACTGTTCCACTAGGGCTTCGCCAACGAGAAATAGATCGAGAAACATACGAATTTGATCGTGGAGTATATCTTGCCGGCGTGCTCTTCGTGCTTCTCGGAGCCGGCATTGGATTTTCGATGGCAGAACGAATCGGAGACCCCGTCCAGAGACTGACCCGGGCCACACGTCAAATCGCACGCGGAGCTCTTGATGTTGGCTTAACTGTTAAATCAGCTGATGAACTTCAACGTCTTGTCGAAGCTTTCAACGGCATGGCAAACGAACTAAATCAGCAAAGGAAACAACTCGAACGCACTAATCGCCTAGAGGCCTGGGCAGAAATGGCCAGACAGGTGGCGCACGAAATCAAAAACCCACTAACTCCGATCCAGCTTTCTGCTGAACATCTCCAAAGATTTCATAAAGATCGCGGCTCTTCTCTGTCACCAGTACTAGAGAATTGTATGAATTCAATTTTGAAACAAGTCAAACTCTTGCGTCAAATTTCATCGGAGTTTTCGAGTTTCGCTTCTTCGCCTGTCGCCAAGCCCACTCGACTCATCATTGGAGACCTAATTGAAGAAGTATTGAGCCCCTATCGAATCGGCCTAGAGGATCGAGTCCAATTAAAAACATCGGTGCCCATTGAACCCATTTTCGTCATGGCCGATCCTAATCTCCTGGGTCGAGCAATCACGAATATCATCGAAAACGCATTACAGGCAATGCCAAATCAAGGTTCACTTTCAATTAGCATCAAAACTCAAGAAGATTCAGTCCTCATCATCACTGACGATACTGGCATCGGCATGGACAGCAATGAACTAGAGCGTGTTTTCGAGCCTTATTTTTCAACAAAAACTAGCGGGACAGGACTGGGCCTAACAATTGCCAGGCGAAACATCGAGCTCAACAGAGGCACCGTCTCTGTCGCAAGTGAAAAAGGTCAGGGCACAACTGTTACATTTTTCCTTCCCATTGAGAAGTAAGAATCAGAAAACCTTCCAACTTCAACTGGCCCGATCTTCATGTTCACCAAAGGAAGCCTCATCCGTTGATTTCAGGCTTTGATGCACGCTTCCCTCGCGACGCTTAAATCGAGAAATCAGCAGGCCGATAATTCCAGCGCTCAAGTAAGTGTAAGCCATGAAAATAAGGACGCCTTGGGGGTGTATAACAATCGCCACCATCACGAGCGTAATGAAAATTAAGTTTCGGTAAGAACCCCTCCCTCCGAAAGCCATGGTCTTGAAACTAATATACCGGATAGTGCTAACCATCAAAAAAGCCAACGCTACGACCATCACAAGTGCAAACCAAGCATCCAATGACCCCGAGAGTTTGTATGGATATGCAAATACAGTCGCGGCCGGAACACCCGCAGCTGCCGGCGTAGGCAACCCAACAAAGTAACGCTTATCTACAACAGCGCTTTGTATGTTGAATCGTGCTAAGCGCAGTGCAGCAGCAGCTACAAACAGAAAAGCCGCGGCCCAACCGACACGTCCAAAAGTTTCAAGCCCCCAGGACAGAATCAAAACAGACGGAGCAACCCCAAAGGAAACTATGTCAGCCAAGGAATCGAATTCAGCACCAAACTCACTTGAGCTCCCGGTCATACGAGCAATTCGACCGTCTAGAATATCAAGGGCAATCGCGATCCCAATAAATGGCGCCGCCATAAAGTAGGCACCCTGAATCGTATAAACGATACAAGCGTAACCACAGAAAAGGTTGGCTACCGTTAGAACACTGGGGAGCAAGTAAACCCCTCGCCTGAACCCCCGATTCGTGTTTGCACGTGCACGAAGGACTTTAAAAATAGCCTTCGATCGTTGCTGAGAATCATCTGCCTGGTAACCACTCACTAATCGTCACCCTCCTTCTTACTGTTCCTTCGCATCAACTGCCACTCATGCCGTAGAAGTCAGTGTCGCGATGACTGTTTCACCTCCACGAACCAGTTGCCCTACCCTCACTTGTAACTCAGCCGTGACAGGTAGAAACACGTCCATGCGAGACCCAAATTTCATGAGTCCTATACGATCCCCCGTGCAAAGATCGTCTCCGGATTTTATGCGACAAACAATCCGCCGTGCGAGAAAGCCCACAATCTGTCTGCAAACGACAGCTTGCCATTCATGATTAATCCAAATTTCAGTGCGCGCATTTAAAGCTGCCGAATTATTCCGGTAGGCTGAGAAAAAACGCCCTGCCTTATACTCAACCCCCATCACCCTTCCAGAAACAGGAGCACGATTAATATGCACGTCGAGAGGCGATAAAAACACACTAA
>CAZQMT010000080.1:1621-9092 GCA_964594555.1 uncultured Vicinamibacterales bacterium | reverse complement strand
AGTAGAGCGGAGCCAAGGTGCGAACCGATGAATCCGGCGATTCCTGTTACGAGTGCTTTCATGTTAGTAAAGTTCGGAGTTGACTTGGTAGTCGCCTAGGACGCCCATTTGAGTTCACGGCAGCGTGAGCTGTCCGTCCTATAGCTAGCAGGTTATGGCCTTCATCCCCCCTGGTAATGTTGTATTCAAACTCGAGACGTACAGGCGAGACAATGGTACCACGTGTTACTACGGTAATGTGATCGTCGTAGTGTATGGGGCGCTGGTATTTACATGAAACTGATATAACGGGCAATGAAACGCCGTCCTTTTCAAGGTCTCGGTAGCTCAAGCCTAGGGCTCGGAGGAGGTCACATCGTCCGACTTCGAACCAAACAAAGTAATTGGCATGGTAGACGACGCCCATTTGATCCGTCTCGGCGTACCGAACACGTATCTGTGATGTTGAAGAAAGCTTTTTATGATTCTCGTGGAGAGTTTTTGCCATGTCGCGGTTGGTGGATTTGCTCGTTTTGGTATGGCTACCGGAGCTGAAAGATGAGCTGTCTAAGTCAATCACAACTGGTTAACGCTTCAGGTGGCCACCCCGGCCATAGCGGCTGTCTTAAGTTCTCTGAGTGCTTGTTCAGGATCTGCTTCACAGAATACTGCAGCGCCTGCTACAACAATATCGGTTCCTGCGGAGACGACTTTCCCTATGTTGTGTTTGCCGATCCCTCCGTCGATTTCAATAGCGGCGTGGCTTCCTAACCGATCGAGTAAGGTACGTGTGGCTTTTATTTTGAGCTCGCTTCTTGGAATAAATTCCTGTCCCCCGAAGCCTGGATTCACAGACATAATTAACACGTAATCAACTTCTTCGGCCACTTCTTCGAGTGCTGAAACCGGTGTCGACGGATTAAGGACTACACCGGCACTAATCCCCAGTTGTTTGACTGCTCGAATTGTTCGGTGTAGATGGGGTAAGACTTCAACATGAACAGAAATCATGTCGGCTCCAGCTTTAGCGAACGATTGAATATAGTCATCAGGTTCTGAGTTGATTATATGTACATCTAGAGCGGAGAAGTCGGCCGAAAGAATTGAAGGGGCAAGTTTGACAGTCAACGGCTGACCTCGAGCGAGATTGATTCCCCAGGCCTGATTTGAAATCCAGCCGGTGGATGTTGTCTGAGAATAATCCCTGAAGGAACACCAGGGTATGGGTGATCGCCAACGATTGTTACGCGGAGGCCTGTTGACCGAAGAATTTCAGCTGTTCGGCTGCCATTAATACCGATTAAATCAGGCATCACGTAGGCCGCTCCAAGTTCTCCACGATTGACAAGTACAGAGACACTCGATCCTGGACTATCGGGAAGAGGGTCCTGGGCGACGATGGCTCCAGTAGGATAAAGAGACGAGCGAATCTCTGACACTCCGTTGAGATTGAGTGAGTCTTGGGCAAGACGTGCCTGTGCAGATTGGGGGGTCTCGCCGATTAGAGTTGGGACCGTGTCTGCGCGCGGACCTGAGCTGATCCACACTTTAACGTTGCGCTGGCGCCTGAGAGTTAAGCCGGAATTTGGTTCCTGCGCCATAATCTGTCCTGCTTCGATTGACGGGTGCATGCGCCGGTCTTCTTCGACTTGTAATGCGAGACTATTCTCTGTGAGCAGTTCAGTCGCATAAGGGACTGTACGGCCAATTAGGGGTGGTACGGGCACCTCACGAGCCTTGAGAGCGACGCGCATGGCGACAGTAGCACTGACCAGATAGGTGGCTGTTAGAGCTCCGGCCAGGAAAAAAAATTTACCAACGTTCCAGATATATCGCTTTAAAGACATCCCACCAAAGTTACTACAAGTCTTTATTGTTCACAACAGGCGTATCTCCATTGCCAACATGAGAGATCTATGTGGAGAGCCTGACGAGTCTGGCGGCGAAGAAAGCGTCGAGGCCGTGCTCAGGCGGTGATGTGCGAAGTTGACCCTTTTGGTCGAATACGGTGCTTAGTTCAGAAGAAAGCGATCGGTCGTTTTTACGAAAGTCGTGAAGACTAAAGTCTGAATGGTGGTTAAGAAATTCTTCAACGACCTCTTCGTTTTCCTCTGGCTCGCTTGAGCATGTTCCGTAGATCAGTCGCCCACCTGGGCGTACACCAGTGGCGGCATGTTCTAGCATGGCAGTTTGGAGCTCATGAAAACGACTGAGATCCGCCTCAGTGCGTCGCCAGCGTATTTCTGGATCACGACGAATCACGCCTAGGCCTGAGCATGGTGCATCAACAAGGACGCAGTCGAAGTTACTAGAAAAAGGTAGCCCCGCCTGAAGGTCGAGTCTGATTATCGAAGCAGATGAAACATCGTTTTGACTTAGTGTTTGCGACAAGAGAGAGAGGCGTTGATGACGGATATCCGCTGCTACGAGCAGTCCGTCGTTGTGCATGTCGTCGGCTAGTGCAGTTGTTTTTCCGCCCGGAGATGCGCAGGTGTCCAGGACACTTTCTCCGGGTTGAGCCGTAGCGAGCAATGTAACTAATTGTGAAGCTTCATCTTGAACTACGAAGGCTCCTGTTTCGGCGAGAGGAGATCGTAAGGGATTACCCTCAGTTACAATTAGGCCGTCTGGTGAGTAACGGGTATGTCTTGTTTGTATTCCAGTATCGGCTAGGGAGGCGGCCAAATGCGTTCTCGTATTTTTTCTTCGGTTAACTCTGAGAACTATGGGCGCTGGTGCGTCGTTGAATTTCTCCCATGTTATCGTACGTTCGAGTCCGTATCGATCGAGCCATCGAGCTGCAAGCCAACGAGGATGAGAGAGTGCCACGCTAAGATAGTTTAGTGTGGCTTCTCGATCACCGTTTGTAGGTATGCACGGGAGTGGCAATTGACCGCGGTTTCGATAAATGTTTCGAAGAACGGCGTTTACTAGGCCAGATGCGCTTGATTTTCGTGCAAGACGCGTAAGTTTAACAGCGTCGTCGACAATGGCATGAGCCGGCACACGATCATGGTGGAGTATTTGGTAGACGCTAATTCGAAGTATGTCAAGAACCTCAATATCGAACGTTGTCAAGGGGCGTTGGCGTACATGCGAAATAACGTGATCGAGTTTTGCTTGCCAGCGAAGGGCGCCGGTTACGATGTCAGAGGCGAGAGCATCATCTCGTGGATCTTTTAGGATGGATCGCACGTCGGCAATAGCCGAAGGGAGATCAGACTTGCGAGCATTGACAGCTCGAAGAGCCCGATAGGCGGCCAAGCGAGCGTTGGCGATCATTGTGCGGATGTTGTACTGAATATCATGCCTGGTTGAATTCGGTGCCCTGAGAGAAAGTCCCTTGTGTCCATAGCTCTTCGGCCTTCAGCTTGAATTTTAAGAACAGCTATTTCGCCGTCTCCGCCTGTAGCGATTTGGATTTGATCGTTTGTTACTTTGAGGACCGTACCAGGCTGTCCGGTTCTATTTTCTAAACTTGGAGGGATGACATTGGTACGCCAGAGACGGAGGCGAGTATTACCAATAAAGGTGTACGCGTGTGGCCATGGATAAAGTCCTCGTACTAGGTTATGAATTTGAGAGGATGTCTTATTCCAATCGATTAAACCGTCAGACTTAGTAATCATTGGAGCATATGTGGCTAGACGTTCATCCTGAGAAATTTCTCTTAGGGTTCCGGCTATTAATGCTGGGAGTATTTCCAGAAGTAAGTTCCCGCCAAGACAAGCGAGATCGTGTTCGACTTGGGTGCTGGTTTCATCGACGTCAATCTTTCTCGATCTGGTGGCGAGGATCGGGCCAGCGTCCAACTCAGGAGCAACACGCATGATGGTGACTCCTGTTTCTGTTTCACCGGCGATGATTGCGCGCTGTATTGGAGCTGCTCCTCGATACTTTGGTAGGAGTGATGTGTGCACATTGATCATTCCTAACTTTGGAAAGCTCAGTAGGGATCGGGGAAGAATTTTTCCATACGCTGCGATGACACCTAGTTCAGGCTGGAGGGCTTTGAGAGTAGACAGAAACTCAGGGTCACTCAATCGTTCGGGTTGTAGTAATTTAAGGCCATGGGTCCGTGAAATTTCTTTGACGGGAGATTCCTCGATTTTCTGTCCTCGACCTCGTGGGCGGTCTGGTTGTGTTACTACCGCGACCACGTTATGTCCTTTGCTAACTAAGTATTCGAGGCAGGTAAGCGCAAATTCGGGGGTGCCGAAAAAAACGATCCGAGGGGATACAAGTAAACGCGTTAGCTTGACCTTACTTACCATGTGCCAATACGTCGTAGCTTCTGAATTTTCCGAAGGATTAAGTGTCGTTTAATACCCATAAGACGGTCGACAAACAACTTGCCATCTAGGTGGTCCATTTCGTGTTGAAAAGCACGTGCGAGTAGCTCGGTTCCTTCGAAAGTTTGCTCGTCTCCATTCCGATCTAGTCCCTTCATGATGACTCGAGCTGGTCGTTCTACTGTTGCTGTGAAACCAGGCAGACTTAGGCATCCTTCCTCTTCGCGTTGTTTGCCGCTGAGTTCGATGAATTCTGGATTGATCACTACGATTAGGTCTTCGGGTTTATGTCCAACTGAGAGATCTACAACGAAGATTCTGAGAGGCACACCGATCTGTGGGGCAGCGAGGCCGATTCCTGGTGCTGCGTACATTGTTTCGATCATGTGATCGATTAATGTTTGTGTTTCAGAGGTAATCTGAGCTACTGCAGTGCTTCGCTCTTGTAAGATTTTCTCGCCGTATTTAACAATTGGGTTGATCATTGTTGGGGTACAGATTCTTCGGCCTGAAAAGGCCGAATTTTACAACTCCTCGATCAAAGTGAATTTCTGTAGGGTGTCGACTATTTGTCCGACGATGTTATTTGGTGTAGAAGCGCCAGCAGTTAATCCTACGACGATTGGACCGTTCGGTAGCCACGCGTTGGTTGTCATTTCTTCTGAGTTGTTTTTGTGTGGATGTTTCTGTCCATCAGTATGAATGGGACGGTGCCGAATCTGAGTCGCTGATACGAGAGCATCTGCATCAGCGATGTGGTATGTGGGAACGTGTTCGGCAGCCATACGAGCGAGATTACGTGTGTTACTGCTGTTATAGCCTCCCGCAACAACCATGAGGTCTAAGGAATGATTTTCGAGAAGTGACTTGACTGCATCCTGCCGATCTTGTGTTGCGCTACAGATGGTATCGAAGGCACGGAAATGGTTATCAAGCTCTGTTTCACCGTATCGGTCTAGCATCGCATCTCTTAGGATGTCGCCTATCTGAAGTGACTCGGACATCAACATTGTTGTTTGGTTGGCGAGTCCAATTTTTCCGAGATCACGATCGGGCTCGAATTCTGGAGAGACAGCAGCTGAGAATTTTTCCAGCAATTCTTTTTTGTTCTTTCCGTATCGAATGTAAGAGCAAACCTCTAGGGCTTCATCGCGATTGAGTACGATAAGATACTGGCCGCCGGGATGAGTAAGAGATTGCGATGCGGTGGCACGCGTCTCTTCGTGGTGAACTTTTCCATGTATGACAGAGGTGAACCCATCTTTGGCGTAGCGATTTACATTTTTCCAAACGTTAAGTACGGATCCGCAAGTGGTGTCGACAAGCGTGCAGCCTCGTTGTACGTAATATTCGAGTTCAGTGATTGTTACTCCGAACGCTGGAATTATAACAACGTCATTTGGCCCAAGGGTTTGAGAGTGTATTTCTGGGTCACTCAAGAATTTAACCCCTGCCGTTCGTAGCTTTTGATTGACGTGAGGATTGTGAATGATTTCTCCTGTCAGATAAACGGGACGATCAGGGAAACGTTTTCGTGTTTGGTAGGCGTAGTCGACGGCTCGGTCCACGCCATAGCAGAACCCAAATTCCTGGGCTAGATGTACGGTGAGGCGTCCATTTTGTAAGCGATAGTCTGATGCAATTAAGCGTTTAACTATATCGCTGTCATAGTCGTCAGAGAGGGCTCCGGCAACTTCAGATTTGAGTTCGAGGCCTCTCCGAAAAATCAAAGGTGGCAATACCGTGTCTCCTAGTTTACCTATCCACTGAAGGCATAATTATATCGGCGCAAGTAGCAAACTGAAACCACATAGCTTGACTCTAAGGTTAAATATGTCTTGAGCGGTAACGAGTCTTGTGAGATTAGTGCGTAGGTTATTGAGCGAATTTGGCTCGACTGGCATAGATCTTATTTCTTGCCGTGAGATTTTTTCTCTGAAAAATCTTAATAGGACTCGAATGGTTAGGAACCCCCAAGGTGGAAAGTTAGTGCCCAGGGAGCCAAAGGGACTCCATCTAATGTTTCTATCCTGTTTGAAAGGTTAATTGTGACTGTACGGAAACGGTCTAATTCATCCGTAAATACAATGGTTAGGGCTCTCCGACTTCTTCGGTATTCAACGGCGATTTTGATTTTTGGTGAGTTTGGTTCTCCTCGTTCAAAAGATTCTTCCTCGAGATAGGATGCATGTACCTGGCCATCGAATGAATCGGGGTTCATGTCGCGTGAGAATTGAATTCTTATAGCAGTGTTACGTGTGACGTCCGTTTCGTTGGGAAGTGGAGAACTAAAGATGACTTCAGGTGGCAGAGCTTCGGCAATGAACTCTGGAGTTTTTTGAGGTGTTAAGGGGGGAGATGCGATGTTGATTCGATTCGCCTCTATCCACACAAATCCGCGCGTGGCTTTCACGATTCCAGTGACCTCGAGCCAATTACCGGTATCGGCGCGCTTCGTGATATCTAAGTGAAAGTTTTCACCTTTTGGTTCTTTGCCAGTAATCCAGATCGCACCACTTGAAGATTTGATGACAAAATCGAATCGACTTAGGTTCGGTCCTTCAGGGAGATCAGCGTATAGGTTCCTTCCGCGTAGTCTTCCGATAATTGTTACGAACTGATTCATGTAGCGATTTGGTTGTAAGGCGAGGTCTTTAAGTGTTGGTTCTGTTGGGTAGGAGACTGTCTGAAGTGTGTCCGCAGTTATTATCAGTAAGTCTCCCGTAACCGGCCAATTACTGCCGAACAAATTTTGTGATAGTGTTTGGATGTCATATTTTTTCACACGTGGATCTTTCGGGCTGAGTCTACCAATGTCCCAAAAGGTTCCTTGGATTTCGACGTGGTTGCTAGAAATTGGTTGTCCTCTTACGGTGTCTGCACCAAGAACCCTTATAGACTGATTGGCGTTGGTTAGCAGACTGCCGTTGTCAGTAGCCGTGAGTGAGCCGTGTATTACCACTTGCTGTCCGTGGAAAAAAATGGGATAGGACAGAACCTCAGAGATTCTTGTTGCCTTGCTGGACCCGGTCTGTGCGTGTGCCAAACCACACAAAACGGTAGCCGCTAAAGCTAAGGGAACTGCGGCGCGGCAGATTTGATTTCGCACCACGATGAAGTATTTTACCATGAGTGCTTGAGGTTCTGTCTTGACGGTCCTTTCCTTTACACTCGTAGAATGGCTAGCGTTATCTCGTGAA
>CAZQMT010000080.1:0-1603 GCA_964594555.1 uncultured Vicinamibacterales bacterium | reverse complement strand
CAAATCCGAAAAGATTTAGCGCAGTTTGGTGAATTTGGCGTTCGAGGTGTTGGTTACGACGTAAAGGATCTCAGAAGACAGTTGAGGAGGATTCTTGGTCTTGACAAGCAGGTTAGGGTCGCTATTGTCGGGGCGGGAAACCTTGGTTTAGCTTTAGCTGGTTATCCAGGATTTCTCCAGGAAGGTTTCGAGATTTCAGCTCTATTTGAAATCGATTCTGACAAAATCGGTCTCAGATTAAGTACCGGAGTACGCACATACGATATTAAGGATCTTAAGAAAGTGGCCAATGACGAGAAAATAACCATTGCCGTTATTGCTGTGCCATCGGCTTCGGCGCAAGAGGTATTAGATGTAATTGTGTCTGCTGGTATCCGGGCGATTCTCAATTTCAGTCCAGGGAGTCTTCGGGCGCCGAAGTTTGTTAAGCTAAAGAATGTCGATTTGACCGTGTCACTTGAGAGTTTGTCGTTTCATCTCGCACTTGGTGATGAAAAGGATGGTAGTGACAGGGATGGAAGTTAGTTAAAAACCCTGGCTTTGGTAAATGGCCACCAGCGGATTTGTACCTTTCCGATGATGTATTTCTTGGGAACCATGCCCCAGTGACGACTGTCAGAGCTGTTGTTTCGATGGTCTCCCATAACAAAGTAGTATCCTTCAGGAATTACTTGTGGCCCCCAAATGTCATGGCTTCGAAATTCCTCTGGAATGTAGTCATCGAGTAAAGGAATGTCGTTTACATGGACTCGGCCATCGACAATTCTGACGCGGTCTCCTTCTTCGCCGATAATTCTTTTAACAAAAGATTTATCAGGGTTTACTGGATAATAAAGCATCGCGATATCGCCACGACGTGGTGCGCTGAATCTGTAGACTAGTTTGTTTACAATAAGGCGATCCTGGTCAATTAAGGTCGGGGCCATACTTTGTCCTTCGACTCGTGCTACTTGAAAGCCGAAAGTGACAATAAGCGTGGCATATACAGCTGCGGATGCGAGTGTTTTGAGCCAAATGACTAGCTCTTCACCGATGCGTATGAGCGATGCCTTAAAGATAAGCCACAAGTTCTTGTTCCGAGGGCCGGATGTCTCGATTGGGGTTTGTCGTGTCTGGTCGCTGGAGCCAGATGAGACGTTTTTGGTATTCGTGTTGGACTCAGAAGGAAGCGCGGATGTTTGGGACTCAAGTGAATCGGGAGCATGTTTTGCTTCAGTGACTTTCTCTGAAGGATTATGGTTTTCTTGAATTTCTTTACTCGATCCCACGCTTCTAGTTTTCCGGTCACGCATTATGTTCCTTGTTGTCCTTGCCGGTGCGATGGCTGAAGACACGAAAGACCCGACGGTTTCACGCGAAAGTTGCCAGCAGTAGCTGCTGTGTGGAGAGGATTTGGGTTTCTCGGTCCACGGAAACGGTTGAAAAATACTGACAGTTCGATTGACTATAACGGGCGGTTGGCCTGGGTGTCAAACGCCTGTTAGCCTGAACGTGTTATGCTTGCCGAGTCGGTGCCGATTTATTTGTTCAGGTGGTTGCGGTTTTAAGGTAATTGGTACTTAGGGGGGTGAGCGGAGCGATCAATGAGCTTATTTCGCGATAA
>CAZQMT010000079.1:0-9235 GCA_964594555.1 uncultured Vicinamibacterales bacterium | reverse complement strand
TTTTCCAATTAGCAATGATGCAGGGGATGCGCATTAAAACTATCTCCAAAGATTAGAGGTCAAGGCTCTACGATCATAAATCAGGTAGCACAGCTACTCCAGGTAATCCGACACCGGCCAAAAGTTGGAGCGACGCTCCTCCGCCTGTTGAAATATGCGTCATTTGATCAGCGAGGTGAGCTTTGTTGACCGCAGAGATAGAGTCGCCGCCACTGATCACTTTGGTGCCGTTAACAGTAGCTACAGCTCGTGCGATAGCGTTGGTGCCCTCTGAGAATTCTTCAACTTCGAATATCCCCATAGGACCATTCCAAACCACGGTACTAGCATTTTTAATGATTTCTGAAAAGTCATTGATTGTGTCTGGCCCGATGTCGACACCGATACGTCCGCCGATTTTTGGATCTCCCATCTTGAGAATTTCGTGGTTCTCGCTACCTTTTGGGTTATCGGTAACGACATGATCTCGAGGTACTGCAAGTCGAATACCTTTGGAACTTGCGTATTGTTGGATATTATGTGCTTCGTTGATTATCTCGTCTTCAACTAATGAGTTTCCGACTATTCCGCCACAAGCTTTTACGAATGTATAGGTCATGGCCCCGCCGATTATGAGGGCATCGACGCGGTCAATAAAATTTTGTATCACGCCGATTTTGTCTGAAACTTTAGCGCCGCCGAGAATTGCGACAAATGGTCGTTCAGGAGATTCGATCGCTTGATTTAAACTTACAAGTTCAGATTCCATTAGTAGCCCTACAGCAGCCTTTGGCATGTGATGCACGATGCCTTCTGTTGAAGCGTGTGCACGGTGTGCTGCTCCAAAGGCGTCGTTGATGTAGATATCACCAAGTGTTGCTAGGGCACCTGCAAATGTCGAATCGTTTTGTTCTTCTTCTGGATGGAAGCGTGTGTTTTCTAGGAGCGTGATGCCCCCCGGTCCGGCATGAGTGATTGCTGCGTGAGCGGAACTGCCGACAGTATCCTCAGAAAATGTGACAGGTGCTTCGAGCAATGCTGATATACAGGTTGCTATTGGACTGAGGCTCAATGCTGGTTCTAGTTTGCCGCCAGGTCGACCGAGATGAGAAGCGAGTATAACGGTTGCACCCTGATTAAGCGCATGTCGGATTGTCGGTAGGGCGGCCCGGATTCGAGTGTCATCGCTGATTTCCCCGTTCCTTAGGGGAACATTAAAATCTGCGCGGACAAACACTCGTTTGCCACGCAGGTCAAGATCTGTAACTGAACACTTCCTCACGGGCTGTTATAGCCCTTTCGTGAACATAAATTTCACAAGATCACAGCAACGCCGTGCGTATCCCCATTCATTGTCGTACCACGAGAGAAGCTTTACGAAGTCGCCTTCCATTACCTTCGTGTAAGGTGCATCCAAAATTGATGAATGAGAATTGCCTCGAAAATCGATCGATACGAGTGGTGCTTCAGAGTACTCGAGAATTCCTTGGAGCTCATTCCCAGCAGCTCTTTTGAAAGCTGCGTTGATTTCTTCCCTCGTCGTAGATTTTTCGACAACAGCAGCTAAATCAACAACCGAGACATTCGGTGTTGGTACGCGCATTGCGATTCCATCGAGTCTACCTTTGAGTTCTGGGAGAACCTCACCGACTGCGCGTGCAGCTCCAGTAGTCGTTGGAATCATTGACATTGCGGCAGCACGGGCACGGCGAGGGGCTTTGTGGGGTAGGTCGAGTAGTTGTTGATCGTTAGTATAGGAATGCACCGTTGTCATCCAGCCTTTGCGAATCCTAAACCGTTCGTGAAGTACTTTGGCTAATGGTGCTAGGCAGTTGGTCGTACACGACGCGTTCGAAATAATGCGATGGTTTTTTTGATTGTAGCGATTTTCATTTACGCCGAGTACGACAGTGATATCTGGGTTTTCGGCTGGTGCCGTAATGACGACGCGTCGAGCCCCGGCTTTTAGGTGCTTTTCAGCGTCTTCTCGTTTGGTAAATAAGCCAGTCGATTCGAAAACGACATCGACTCCAAGATCACCCCACGGAAGATGTGCTGGGTTGCGTTCAGACAAAACGGTGAGTTTCTTTTCACCGACCACGATGCTGCCATCCTGGACACTGACTGATGTGTCGAGATTACCTGAAATCGAGTCATATTTAAGTAAATGTGCCAGTGTTGAAGCGTCGGTTAAGTCGTTGATTACTACAAACTCAAGTTCCGGGTCGTTCATAGCGGAACGGACGATATTTCGCCCGATGCGTCCGAAGCCGTTAATGCCGATCTTAATTCCCATTCAGTAGACGCCGAAAACGATAACTAGATAATTTGACAACTTAAAGGAAAACCACGCAACGTACAGCCTCTCATTTTAGTGCGCGTCTTGCACCGGGTCAATCGTCGAGCTATACTCGCCGCTACGCGTATGTCAGGCGTTCGTTTTTTCTATGACGCCCTCGTCGTTTGTTTACTTGTAGTTGCCTCGCCGTATTTTCTTTATCAGGCTCTTAGATACCAGAAGTACGCTCCAAGTTTTCGGCAGCGGTTTTTGGTTTCGCCTGGTGAATCCGGTGTGGCGACGACCGAGTCCGTTTGGGTCCATGCGGTGTCGGTGGGGGAAGTCCTCGCCGCGCGCGTGCTGATTCCAAGATTGCGGAAATGTTACCCGGGGCTCCGAGTGGTCGTGTCCACGACTACTATCACAGGACAGCAGATTGCGCGAACGGCTTTAGAAGTGGTTGATGAAGTTTTCTATTGTCCTATTGACTTAAGCTTCTCAGTTACACGAGCCGTCAATCGTTTCAGACCACGTCTCTTCATCATGATGGAGTCAGAGATCTGGCCGAATTTGCTGTACGCTTGTCGGCGGAATGGCACAAAAATTGTGCTTGTTAATGGGAGAATCTCATTAAATTCGTATAAACGGTATCTACTTGTACGGCCACTACTGAAACATGTTTTCAGTTGGATTAGCCATTTTTGTGTTCAGGACGAAGAGGTAGCCAGACGCCTGGAAGCTCTTGGTGTAGATTCTCAAAAAATCACTATTACAAAAAGTCTAAAGTTCGACGCATCGGATGTACGAACGACGATAGAAACTGACGTCAAGCGTTATTTCTGTGTTTCGCCAGGACGTCAGATTGTTGTTGCCGCTAGTACGCAACTTGGGGAAGAGAGTTATGTTCTTGAGGCTTTCAAAAACGTTAGGGCAAAGGCAGAAAATTTACTTTTAGTCATCGCTCCTCGTCATCCAGAACGGTTTTCGGAAGTTGAGCGGATTGCGGTTCGTGCTGGGTACCGTGTCGTACGGCGAAGCGAACTCAAAATCGATACTGAACCTCTGGCCGATGTGGTATTGCTCGACACGATCGGGGAGCTTGCACAGCTTTATCCTATCGCTACTGTGGTGTTTGTTGGCGGTAGTCTTGTGCCGAAGGGTGGGCACAATATTCTTGAGCCTGCTCGTTTCGGTAAGCCAATCGTGTTCGGACACCATATGGAGAACTTTGCTGAGATTGCCAGACTTTTCTTGTCTAATAAGGCAGCCTGGCAGGTACGGTCCGTTCAAGAGCTTGAAGAGGCGCTGACTGTACTGTTATCCGACTCGATTCAGAGCGCGCGTTTCGGAGCTTCGGCGTTGGCTTTAGTTGAGGGGAATCGTGGTGCTCTTGAGGAGACTCTTAAGTCAATTGAAGCTGTGATGCGGTCCAAGAAAATTACGATAAGGTAGGGGCAGCCCTTTATTTTTCATATGATTAGTGAGATTGCCACATGCGCTTGTGCGGGTTGTAAGCGCTAATGTTTGGTGGGTATTTTTGCTGAGCTATATCTACGGTGCATTGGTTCGTCGCAGACGTCGTTGGTACAGTGATCACCCCTCCGCGAGACGCCGTCTTACATGCCCAGTTATTAGCGTTGGGAATCTGACTGTGGGAGGTAGTGGCAAAACACCGGTGGTGGCTTATCTCGCGCGTTTACTGTTGGAGTTAGGCGAGCGCCCAGCGATCCTTAGTCGAGGTTATGGTCGTAAAAGGACTTCGGACGATGTGGTTGTCGTAGGTGATGGAAAACGAATTCATGCGAATCTTCTCAAGTCTGGTGACGAGCCCTTGATGCTGGCACGGGCTTTACCAGGTGTAGCGGTTTTGGTAGCTCGTGAACGTTACTTGGCAGGCCGGTTTGCGGAGGATCATTTAGCTTGCACTGTACATTTACTCGACGATGGCTTCCAGCATCTCATGTTGGAACGTGACTTAGATCTCTTGCTTATTAGTCAGAATGATCTTGAAAACGCCAGTCTTTTACCGAGAGGCTCACTTCGAGAACCGCTAGAAGCGACATCGGCAGCAGATGCAGTGATTGTAACCGGTACAAGTGAGTCGATTCTCGATGACGTCGTAAGGCGTTTTGATGTGGACCGAGGGTTTCTCGCACGGTGGCACCAGGGAGATGCTCGCGTAGTTGGCCAAGTTGACCAGGTGATTTCTGCGAAGCCAGACATGTCAGTGATGGCGTTTGCAGGTATTGCTCGTCCAGAGCGCTTTTTTGATGGTTTACGCGCGGCTGGCTGGTCACTACAGCAGACGATTACGTTTCGTGACCATTACCAGTACACGGAATCCGATATCAATAAACTTCGCCAACAAGTGCGAGACTCTGGCATTGATTTAGTGTTGACGACTGAAAAAGACCTCGTGCGATTACTCGATTTTACTCCGTTGGCGTTTCCCTTAGCGTGGGTACCTTTAACGGTGAGTTTGAAACCAGAAAATGATTTTCGAACCTGGTTGGTCCAACGACTGTGCTCGAGTCGTGAGAGTGAAGACTGTGGCACGTAATTTCTTGCTAAAGATGAGTCTAATTTTATGATCGCGCTCCGTCATCGTCTTGAGTATTTTGCCGTCGCGATGTTGGTGGCATTTTTGCGAGTTTTACCCATGAAATTTGGGGGCACGTTAGGTGCGATGATCGGTATGACTTTCTATGTGTTTGATGGTAGGCATCGTCGTCTAGCGATAGCTAACCTTGCTGCGGCATTTCCGTCTCGTTCCAGACGGGAGTGTTGTGCCATCGCGCGGTCCGTCTTTCGGCATTTCGGTAGGCTCCTTATTGAATTGTTGCAGTTTAGTAGCTTGTCGCCAGCTGATATGCGTGCAAGGGTTGAATTTGAGGGGCTCGAGCGGGTGCAGCAAGCGTACGCTTCCGGACGGGGTGTCTTGATATTCACTGGGCACTTTGGCTATTGGGAAATGCTTGCTATCGCACATGGCTTAGAGATCGGCCCTCTTTCTCTTTTGGCGAGGTCCCTTGACAATCCTTGGCTTGAGGCAATGTTGAAGCGTATTCGTACCTGTACCGGCAATCCGATTATCTATCGCCGTGGTGCTGTCCGTCGTGTAATTCGTGCTCTTTCGGCTAATCAGGCAGTGGGTATTCCTATTGATCAGCACATCCATGGCGCTGATGCGGTACAGGTTGAATTTTTTAAACGACCGGTAGCGACAACATCGAGTGTTGCCGCACTCGCGTTACGCACCGGGGCTGTTGTGATTCCTGTGTTCGCACTTGGTCTTCCCGGTGGTCGCTACCGATTGATCTATGAGCATCCTGTGTCTCCGCCTGTTGATGCTGGGCCAGAAGCGGTGAAGGAGCTCACTCAGCGCTGCACTGACGTTCTTGAGAGGTATGTACGACAGTATCCTGAATTATGGCTCTGGATGCATCGTCGATGGCGCGATACTACGCCAGAAATTCGGGATCACGATAATGCCAAGGGAATCAATGGCCATCGTGACACGGTTTAGTGAGATAGAATGACTCTTTCCTGAGGTCGTTACACTTTTGTCGACTCTGATTTGTGCTTGATTTAACGAATTTCAATGATGCGACCAGCTGTTTTTCTTGATCGTGATGGGACTCTCAATAAGGAGGTCGGTTACCTTGACCATTTGGACCGTTTTGAGCTCTATCCGTGGACGATCGATGCTGTTCGTTTACTGAATCGGGCAGGGTTTGTCGTGGTTGTTGTGACGAATCAAGCGGGTGTGGCACGCGGATTACTTTCTGAGATATTTTTAGGTGATTTACACCAACACATGACTGAAATTTTTTCGGCAGGTGGTGCGAAGCTCGATAGGATTTATTATTGTCCACATCATCCCGAGGCTCCGGTTGAGGCCTATCGTTTCCACTGTGATTGTAGGAAGCCAAGTCCTGGGATGGTCCGGCAGGCTGAACGTGAGTTGTCACTTGATCTTGTTCGGTCTTTCGTTGTCGGTGATCGTTGGTGCGACGTACAGCTGGCCCAGACTGTCGGTGCAAAAGGGATTCTTGTTCGAACGGGCTACGGAGCTTCTGAGGTTGGCTCGCCCCCTGAAGGTGTCAGGGTAGCGGCCGTTCGGTCAAACTTGATGGAAGCGGTAGGATGGGTCCTTCAGCAACGGTTGGGGAGATAGTTATAAGTCATGTCTATTGCTAACTTAACCAAACCTGGTCCTAGCGACTACGTACACGGCAAGCGTCTGCTGAACTTAGTGGATAGATTTAGGGACCGGCGTGTTGCTGTTATTGGAGATTTCATCGCTGATGAGTTTATTTACGGTGATATAGCTCGGGTTTCTCGTGAGGCGCCAGTTCTGATTCTTAAGTACGATTCTACTGAGGTCATTCCTGGCGCGGCAGGGAATGCCGCGAACAATGTCGCCGCGTTGGGTGGTGTTGTTCCTGTGGTGGGTTTAATAGGGAGAGATGACATAGGTCGTCGACTTATAAAACAGTTTCACCCTCGTGTACGTAGGTCGAATCTCGTCAAATCGCGTGAACATCGAACAACGATTAAAACACGTATTCTCGCTGGCGGCGTTCACTCAGCGAAGCAGCAGGTCGTTCGTATAGATCGCGAAGACACACCAGAAATTAGTCCTGATACTAGAAAGGCACTCACGAAGAGTCTAGAGGTAGCACTCAAACGTTGTGACGCTGTACTGATCTCAGATTATGGATCTGGCCTTGTCTCACCTGGTTTAGAGCACAGCATTAAATCACATGTGGAAAGTCGTGGGCGGCGTCGACCGATCCCAATACTTATCGACTCCCGCTATGGGCTAATGAATTATCGTGGTCTTGGGGCTTGCACGCCCAATGAATCTGAAGTAGAGCAGATGCTTGGCGTAACTATCAATGATGATTTAGATGTTCTCGAGCGTGCGGGACGAACTCTGCTTCGTCGTACACGAATGGGATGTGTGCTTATCACACGTGGTAGTCGTGGAATGGCGCTCTTTGAATCACGCCGCCGGACAGTACATATTCCTATCTTTGGCTCAGATCAAATTTCTGATGTGACCGGAGCTGGCGATACTGTTATTGCAACTTTAGCACTCTCACTTGCAGCTGGCGCTTCATTCCTTGAAGGGGCGCAGTTGGCAAATTATACGGGTGGATTAGTTGTAATGAAACGAGGCACGGCCACGGTGACATCAGACGAACTCCGCCAAGCTGTCGTTTCTGATCACGGTGTGCCTCTTGAAGGTTGATTCAGGCTAGACTCTCATAATCTTATAGTCACGTACCTCCGAATAACTTAAGGACAAGAGGGTCTGATATGGGGCAGGTAGTTTCACGAGTTGAACTTCAAACCTTACTTCGTACTGATCGGGCCAACGGCTTAACAATCGCGCTAGCAAACGGCTGCTTTGACATACTACATGTTGGGCATGTTCGTTATCTCCAGGCGGCGTCCAAGGAAGCGGATCGCCTGGTTGTAGCGGTTAACGATGATCATTCAGTTCTGAAGCTTAAAGGCTTAGGTCGCCCCATACTTCAAGCTGCAGTCCGCGCGGAGCTTGTAGCTTCTCTTCGTTCTGTTGATTATGTGTTGGTGTTTTCCGGTGACACGGTAGCTGAGTTATTGCTGACTCTAAAGCCTGATGTTCACTGTAAGGGAACAGACTACACAGTCGAGTCGGTGCCGGAACGCGAAGTCGTGAAGGTTTTTGGTGGCCGAACGGCGATTGTAGGGGACGCAAAAGACCATTCCACCGAAAAGCTATTAGACCGTATCGTTCGGTTAGATACTCCGGACGAAGTCGAAACGCTATGAAGAGGATTCTTGTCGTTCGTTTAGGGGCACTAGGTGACATTGTTCATGCGCTACCTGCGCTTGCTGCACTCAAGCGAGCTTTCCCTAACACTGCGATTGACTGGTTAGTGGATTATCGTTATGCGGATTTTCTTGATCTTGTTCCATTAATAGAACGTCGTATTGTTCTGTCAAGTCGAACTCCTACTGGTTGGTTGAAGGCAATCAAGGAAATTCGGCAGTTCAGTTACGATGTGGCTCTCGATCTGCAAGGTTTACTGAAGTCGGCCGTATTCGCTAGAGCGAGTGGAGCTGAAAGGGTGGTTGGATTTTCGAGCAAACAACTACGTGAGCCAATGGCCCGTGTATTTTACTCGGCCGTACGTGGACCAGACCCAACTGGCAAGCACGTTATTGAAAAGAACTTAATGTTACTTCGAATTTTGGGTATAGAGTCCTCAGAGTGGACTTTCCCTATAAAAATACCAACCATGGAAGCTTCGATTAAGCTTCGGAGAACGCTTGATATAGCGGAGGACAAACCATTCGTGTTAATAAATCCCAATGCTGGTTGGTCCAATAAACGTTGGCCCCCAGATCGGTTTGGGACATTGGCTTTATGGTTATGGAAGAGTTATAGGCTGCCTACGATAATTGTGTGGGGGCCGAGTGAGTATGGGCGAGCGTTGGAAGTTGTAGAAGCGTCTAAGGGTGCAGCACGATTGGCTCCTCCGACTACTATCGCTGATCTGGTGTCTCTTGTTCGCGAAGCGTCATTGATGGTGTCAGGTGATAGTGGGCCTCTTCATATTGCGGCCGCCTTGGGTACGCCAATTGTAGGCATCTATGGTCCAACTGCGGTTGAAAGAAACGGGCCTTGGACAGTGAATGACGTTACTGTGTCGAGGCATATGCGTTGCAGTTGTATACATCGTCGGCGATGCTATGCTGAGACGCGTTGTCTAGATGACATTACAACGGAGGAGGTTGTTGCTGCTGTGAATCAACGTCTGTCTGCCACCGCGTTCCATGTCTAAAATCTTCACTCCAATCGGCCAGGCTCGACCATGGCTTGTTCGCCATCGTGTGCACCTAGGTTTTGTTCTTTGTATGGTGTCTTAGTGGTTAGCTAGACCCACCTTTGTATCACTCACCAGTGGAGGGCTTGTTTCAATT
>CAZQMT010000078.1:0-9310 GCA_964594555.1 uncultured Vicinamibacterales bacterium | reverse complement strand
CCCGGATGTTCGTGTCCAGCGGTACAAACCTTTGGAGAAATTCTGGCCGTATGCTGATCTTGCGGAGGAACATAGTGATGAGGAGATTCTTGCCCTAGATCCGGAATTACGTACTGAACTGTTTGGTGACGCTAGGCGCCCATTTTCGATCGTTCTAGTATTCCCAAGATTTGATGGCCCAGACTATGATCGGGCAGTGGAGTTAGCTCGTGCCTCGACTGAGTACCAGGAGAGTGGAAGAGATTCTAATTTCAGACATCGCGCACGTTTCTATCCAGAAGAAGCTAAGCAGCTGCACGAACTATTTGTTGTCGTTGAGCATCTAGATACGTGTGATGTGCTCATCGATGACAGGCCAGTACCGTACGCACGTGAACTATGGCTACCGTTGATTTGGCTCTTGATCCCGAGAAGTACAACCTTGTGAGAGGCCATTACGTTTGAAGGAAAGGATTACGGTAGGCCTTTAGAGTGTCTTGCTATGAAATCAGAGGAGGGCAGAATGTGGTTTCTGCCCTCCTGGATGATGTAAGTGCTAGCCTTCTTCGCCGTCGCCTGAGTCGCCGGCGCTTAAGTCGTCAGCGCTTGAGTCACCGGCGCTTGAGCCACCTGCGCCTGAAACATTTCCTGCCTGGGGACCCTTTGGACCGTCAACAATCTCGAATTCAACGTCCTGACCTTCTTCCAGAGTACGAAAACCAGCACCCTGGATGGCCGAGAAGTGTACAAAGACGTCACTCCCTGACTCTCTCTCAATGAATCCGTATCCCTTAGCGTTGTTGAACCACTTGACTTTACCTGTGATGCGCATCGTGCTTGTCCTATCTTGCATAACGCGGCGACGAGACGCCGCTATCTTGCATAACGCGGCGACGGGCGCCGCTTGGTCCACCCGTACCACTTGGAACAAGTTCGTACAGGTACAAAAAAAGACCGCAAAAGCGGCCCATGTAGAGGCCTTGGCCAGTCCAAGGCCGCCGGCAATGGTAGCGATAAAGCCTGTTTTGTGTCAAGGAGGCGGTATCGCTGGGGGAGCGAGATGTTAGTTTGAATGTTACTGACCTCTGATTAGTGATATGAAAGATGAAAGGCGGTAAATATGCGACGTGCTCTACTGAGTGTTTCGAATAAGGATGGGATCGTGGACTTGGGTAAGAGGCTTCTGGACCACGGTTTTGAGATTGTTTCGACGGGAGGCACGCTAAAGGCACTCACTGATGTTGGATTGTCAGTCACAGGTGTTTCGGATTTGACAGGTTTTCCAGAGTTGTTGGGTGGGAGAGTTAAGACACTTCATCCCGCGGTTCATGCGGGAATACTTGCTCGTCGTGAATGTCGAGATGATCTTGATGAGATTGCCAAACGGCAGATTTCAACTATTGATCTGGTTGTTGTAAATCTCTACCCCTTCTCTGAGAAGGCCCAGCAATCATCAACAACGCTCGAACATCTCTTGGAAGAGATAGATATTGGAGGCTCAACACTGCTTCGTGCTGCGGCGAAGAATTTCGTTTCTGTTTTACCAATCGTTGACCCCAAAGACTACTCATCACTACTCGAGTGTCTCGATTCACCGGATGGTGCAACACTTGAGTTTCGTTTGTTAATGGCTCGAAAAGCATTCTGTTATACGGCGGACTACGATCGAACCATCACGGCTGCGCTGCAGAATGTGAATATTGTCTCAGGTATGGCTGTTTATGATCCTGCTCCGTCGACTGAGACGTTTCCCTCGTCAATGAATCTTCCTCTGCGTAAATTCAAGGATTTACGTTATGGTGAGAATCCTCATCAGAGCAGTGCCTGGTACTTACCAGAGAATGATGTCGAGTCTTCTTCATTTACGACGCTTCAAGGCAAACCACTTTCGTTCACGAATGTCTTAGATCTCGATTCCGCATTAAGGATCGTTCTTGAATTTGAGGAGCCAGCCGCTACTGTTATTAAGCACACGAACCCATGCGGCGTTGCAATCGGACCTTCAATTAATTCGGCCTACTGTAGTGCGCGTGATGCAGATTCGTTGTCAGCTTTTGGAGGGATTGTCGGTTTAAATAGGGTGCTCGATGTCGAAACGGCTCGATCTATTACCTCCACTTTTATTGAAGCTGTAGTGGCACCAGGAGTTGACGAGGCAGCTCGAGACGTGCTCGCGACGAAAAGCAACCTACGCGTGGTTGTTGCGGAGCGAGTTGATGACCGTCGGGCATCGGTGAATCGTGAACCCCCCCTTAATTTTGATATGCGCATGACTATTGGAGGCGTCCTCGTTCAGGAGCGAGATGATGTTGCTGAAGCTAATGTGGTGTGGCCAGGTTCTGATACAGACTTATGTGTGGTGACAGAAAGATCCCCGTCCCCTACAGAATGGGCAGCTCTTCGTTTTGCTTGGCGTGTGTGTGCCCATGTTAAGTCGAACGCGATTGTTTTCTCCCACGACACCAGTACATTGGCTATCGGGGCCGGCCAGATGAGTCGGGTCGATGCGGTAAAACTAGCTGTGGCTAAGGTGTCAGCCACTTTAACCGGAGCCGTTGTCGCATCTGATGCTTTTTTCCCTTTCAGAGATGGGGTAGATGCGGTTGCAGCGGCTGGAGCGATGGCGATCGTTCAGCCCGGAGGCTCGGTACGCGACAAGGAAGTTATCGCAGCGGCCAATGAACACGATATGGCTATGGTATTCACTGGACGACGGCACTTTAGACACTAAGAGGTCAGCTTCTACCTCTGTTGTGTCAGTCATAACCTAAGCGTTTTACGTGGTTGTCATTCTATTGCAACAGTAATGTTGGCTTCTATAAACGTATCAACTTGAGCTTCGTGTCTCGATCGATCTGAGTAACTCGATAGTTTCAACGGTCGATGGGCCGAATTTCCCTACAACGATACTTGCTGCGTGGTTCGCTAACTCAGCGGCTTCTCGCATGTTGGCACCGGCTGCAAGGCCTATTGCAATCGTGCCGATGACGGTATCTCCAGCTCCGGTTACATCGGCAACTTCTCTTGCAAGAGCTGGTAGTTGTACTTCAGTAGTTTCATCGTTTCGGTTAAGAGTACGGTCGAGTAGCCACATGCCATGTTCACCTCTGGTAATTAGTACTGATTCGCATGCGGCACGGTTCTGGAAAGCTTTGGCTGCGATTTTTGCATCCGCCATGCTGCGAATATGTTGCTGAGTTGCGATTTCTGCCTCGTGATGGTTAGGCGTAATTAGGGTTGCTCCTGCGTAATAGTCGATGTGAGGGATCTTTGGATCTATTAAGACGGGGAGACCTCGTGCTTTTGCACAGCTCAGCACGTGTTGCATGACGGTTGGTGTGATCGTGCCCTTGAGATAATCAGAGACAAGTAAAACGCTGGCGTTGGCCACTGCGCGGTCCAATTGATTGGCGATCTGGCCTTCGAGATTCTCTGGCAAATTCACATTGGTTTCGAAATCAACTCTTGCTACCTGCTGGTTGCGTTGGGTGACGATCCGAAGTTTTCTTGTGGTGCAACGCTCGGCGTCAGAGATGATGCCTTGGGTGCCGATTTTGATGGTTTTAAGTTCATCGATAAGTCGTTGGCCCTGTAGGTCGGTTCCGACGATACCGATCAGTTCTACTTGACCTCCGAGAGCCTTGATGTTGTTAGCGACGTTTGCTGCTCCCCCAACTCTGTATTCGTTACGGCTATGCTCGACTATGGGGACAGGTGCTTCGGGTGACAGGCGATTAACACTGCCAATGAGGAATTGATCCAGCATGATATCCCCGACAATAAGTACAGTGCCGGCGGGGAATTTCTCAACCAGTTCCACTGCCCGCGGATGTGTTAGTAGGCCCATCTTTAGGTGGACGCGGGCTCTGGACGATCTGCGGCAAAGGGAAGAGTTACCAATACAAGGAACAGCATAAGAAATTCTGAATCGCCAAAGTTGTATTCAAATAACCCGGCTGCCAGCATGGCGGCTATTGCGGCGAGTCCTGAAGCTGCAACTGCTGGGTAAACACTGGATCTAAGTTTTTTAACCAGGTGAATAACAGCTGTTCCGATGAACCAGATCCATGTGGCGAGTGCGAACAAGCCACGCTCAGCGGCAATCTGTAGCGGTACATTGTGCAGGTGAAAATTAATAGCTTCGACGGCCATTGGATCCCTATAGGAAGTATAAATCTTTTTAATCATATCTGGTCCAACACCTGTCCAAGGGTGGTCACTCACGATATTTGCACCGGTGCGAAGCATGGCCAGGCGATCTCGGTTTGTTGGATCCTTCAAATCGAACATTGAATAGGCACGATTGGTAACGCTGGTGGGGGCCACTGAGAAGAATAAAGCTGCGAGGATCGGGAGAACTGCCATTAAGCGAAAATCTTTAAATGCCAGGAGTAATGCCAATGCCACGCAAGCGCCGACACACGCACTTCGGGTGAAAGTCAGAGCCAGCGCAACAAGGAGTGTAGGCATTATTAATGAGGGCCAGATACGTTGATTGCGGCGAAACAGTATGCGGGCTGCTGCAGCGCAAGTTACGAGCATCAGTAGTCCAGAGTAGGTCATATAGTGGGTTAGGGAACCCTGGGGACGTTTGCCGAGGTTGTCGTACTCGAGTATGCCGTACTGAAAAATACCGACGACTGCGCTAATTGCACCAACACTTATGATGACGGTAATTGTGGTTGAGGCACGTTGACCATGGGCTATGTGGTAAACGGCTGGAACGATAAGAAAAAGCAACAGCTGTTTTGAATCTACTAGACTCGCGCTGACATCTAATGAGTAGGCAGCGGAGATCAAGGTTGTTACCGCATATGCCAGTAGTGGCCAGAAGATCAAAGGGAGCTGAGAACGTTCAGTCCGTCTAGCTATCACGGTTGCCCAACTTAGCAAGGTAATTGAGAGCAGGATATGGGCGGCAGCGATAGAAATCTGTAGTGCAGTGACGAATCCAAGAAAAGCTAAGAAGGTAATATCCTCGAGCTTCGTCCACCACCGTGGAGACATCCTAGTTACGACGCTTGATATTGGTATGGTCACACCGACACTATAGCGCACTGGAGCGTAATAGAGCTCGTTTAGCGGCAAGAAGGACTGCGTCTGTTGATAATTGTGTGAGGCAGCGAAAGTCACCTGGCTCACAAACTTTCTGATCACATGGGCGACACGTGAGCTCACTGATTTCAACGATTTCAGTCACACTTTTGGTGTCTCGCCAGGGCATGGATCGTACTGGTAGCGTAGCCCCGAACAATCCGACGATGGGTGTTTGTGTAGTGGATGCGATATGTAGCGGTCCACTATCTCCGCCTATGAAGAGTACAGATCGACCAATGAGTGCGTGAAGTTGATGTAGATCGAACTCAACGTTGTCGAGAACTGCTGTCGCCTCGTCATTTTTGAGACTTAGCCGAGCTTTTCGAATTATCCGATGTGCTGCGGATATGTCAGAAGGACCTGAGGTCAAGAGGATTCGGTGTGAAATGTCGGCTTTAATGAGGCCGACTACGAGTTCCGAAAAATAAGCTTCTGGCCATCGCCTGAATGGATTGCCTGCGCTGACATGTATCACGATGAGGCGATGATGTGTAAAGACCCCCGTTTGTTGTAGCCATCGGTCAATTTTAGTTAATGCTGTTGGGTTAGTTGACATTTCGACTGGATTGACCGATGGCGATGGTGGTGTTGCGAAGGAACCGCCGAGCGTAGTCAGTAGATCCCATTGGTTTTCTACTGAATGTCTCGGGAGAAGCTTCTTGGATCGGGATGTGCGGATGGTGTAAAACCATTGACGTAGTGGTACCTGGTAGCCAATCCGTATAGGAGCCCCACTTAGGCGGACTAACCATGAGCTTCTGGTGCCACCATGGAAATCGATTGCAAGGTCGAACTTCGAGGCTCGTAATTGGCGGGCCAGCCGTATGTCGTCCCGTATCCGTTCGAATCCACGAGTTCGAGGAATTACGATTACTTCGTTGAGATTCGGGTTGCCCGTGACGACGGGTGCAGCTTCTGGTTCGACAAGATAAACCAAATGCGCATCTGGCACATGCTGTTTGAGCGCAGCAATGGCTGGGGTGGTAAATATGACGTCGCCGATAAGGCGTGGGCGAACGAGAAGAATTTTCATGGTAAGTGTGCGTTTGTCGTTAGCCAGGGAACTGTAACAGTATAGTGCGGACAGTTGGATACGCTTGACGGACCGAATGCTTGTTCGGCCGAACGCCGTGTGGAAGAATCGCAGGGGGAGTTAAAGCTAATTAATGTTTGGGCTAGGCAATTTATTGATTCGAGCTTTTCCATGTCTTTTGCTGTTGTTTTTGTTTGAGTGTCCTGTTGTTGCTGCAACTGCCGGGCAGGTCAATTTAGGAGAGCAACGTACTGCCTTGTCGTCTGAACGACATCGCGCAGAGTCATATTATCAGTTCGTTCTTGGACGTCATCTAGAAGGTGAAGGCCAGTTCGTTGCTGCCCTTGATTCCTACCAGCGTGCGGTTGATCTTAATCCGGGTTCTGCCGAAGTGCTGGCTGAGCTAGCTGGATTTTATGTGCGTCAAAATCGACCAGCTGAAGCATTGGAAGCAGGTGAGGCGGTGCTCCGTCTTGATCCTGGCAATGTAGACGCACACCGTGTTCTGGCGACGGTCTTTTCTGCTCTGGTAGATGGGGTTAAGAAAGAGTCGGAACAGATGCCAGGTGCCGAAAATAATCACTTGGAACGCGCTATTCAACATATCGAAGGAGCTCGTGTTGGCGGTTCCTATAACCATCGCTTGGAGTTTACTCTCGGAAGGTTTTACATCCGTTCAGAGAATTATAGTAAAGCTATCGAGGTTCTTAGCCGCTTTGTAGAGAGGACTCCTGGGCAATCCGAAGGAGTGCTGCTACTGGCTAGAGCACAAGCGGCGGTTGGAAGAATGAACGCGGCCATTCAAACATTAAAATCTGCGGTTGAGAAGACTCCGGCTTTCTATCGGGCTCTAAGCGAACTGGCAGGTTTTTACGAAGACTTGGAACGGTGGGATGAAGCTGCTGAGACCTACGCTGCCGCCATCGAACAGAATCCTGGTGAAGTCACGTTCATGCGAAGGTATGCAGGTGCGCTCATGAGTGCTGGACGCAACGTTGAAGCTCGAGACACACTCCGTACGGCTTTGGCTAGCAATCCGGATGACATGCTGATGCTCTACTTTCTGGCTCAGGTGCAACGCCGTCTAGATGACCTTGATGCTTCGGAAGCAACGGCGCGTCGGCTAATGAAAATAGATTCTAGTGACCTTCGTGGGATTCATGCACTTGTTCAGGTCTATCAGCAGCGGCGGCAGTTCCATAACGTTGTTGAAATCCTCGTGCCCTTGCTCGAATCCGATGCCATACCCGGTTTTCCGCTCTCTTTGAGAAGGGCTCTCCATATTCAGTTGGGTTTTGCCTATTTGCAGCTAGACCAGCACAATTTTGCCATCGGTGGTTTTGAACGAGTGTATGAAAGCGAACCTTCTGATCCTACGATTGCTGTGTATTTGGTGCGCGCTCACATCGTAGCAAATCGTTATTCAGAAGCGATTCTATTGACCCGTCGAGTACGTAAATTACATTCTTCGGATCTTCGTCTGGTACTTCTGGAAGCTGAGGCACTTCACGCGGATGGACAAACAGACTCGGCCGTTCTGTTGCTAGAAGAGTCTGTCATCTTGTATGCGGATGTTCTAGAAGCACATGTGGCTTTGGCTGTCCTGTACGCCGATTCCGATCGACCTGGAGAAGCGCTCCGTCTACTTGAGAACGCGAAGACTAAGTTTCCAGATGCGGTAGAAATTTCTTTTCAACAGGGAGCGATACTCGAACAGCAGCGTCGCTACTCGGAAGCCGAAGAGGCGTTCTTCGAGGTGCTCGATCTCGACTCAGAGCATGCACCGACGTTAAATTATCTTGGTTATATGCTTGTCGAACGCGGTGAGCGATTGGAACGGGCGGTGGAGTACATTAAGCGAGCACTTGCTGTTGATCCCGAGAACAGCGCGTTTGTGGATAGTTTGGGTTGGGCTTACTTCAAATTAGATAAGCTCGCTCTAGCCGAGACTTACTTGTTGCGTGCAGCTAGTCGCCTGAGTAAAAACTCCGTAGTTCAAGATCATGTGGGCGAATTGTTCTTTAAGCTCGGTCGATATGACGATGCGATTGCAGCATGGAAGCGCTCATTGGCTGGCGATGGTGAATTGATTAAGCGTTTTGAAATTGAAAAGAAAATTGATCGAGCGCACAAAGCTATTCAGCAGAGCCTAGAGTATTAAGAAAGAATTTAAATATTGTTCATGTTTCTAGAAACCTAGTTTATTTTTGGTTTGTTGTATCTATTACGCCACCAGGCTAATCTGAGGCAGCCTTTGTTTTACCGTGTTTTGACTACCTATTCGCTTCTCCCCATTGTTCTTGCTCTGGCTACTACGGCTTGTGGTGCAAGAGGATTTAGTTTTCCTTCCGGGGCCGGTGATGCTTTTTCTAGATTTTCTGAGGTTTTCGAAGAAGCGAGTCGATCGTGTCGTGGCGTACGAACGATGACTGCTGAGCTTCAAGTCTCAGGGAAGGTCGGTGGGATGGCCCTAAGGGTCAGAGCAGTCGCTGGGCTGGAGTATCCCGATGGAGTGCGTCTTGAAGGGATTGCTCCGTTTGGTCGTCCGGGTTTCGTTTTTGTTGCGAAAGCGGATCGGTCCATTCTTCTATTGCCACGAGAAAATCTAGTAGTTACTGATCAAGATCCGAATGAAGTGCTTGAGGCGCTCACAGGATTACCCATAGAACCTTCGGAGCTTCGGGCAATACTGTCTGGTTGCGTTACTTCTGATCCTACGCCAATCTCTGGTCGTTTGTACGGTCAAAACTTGGTGGCTGTTGATGTTGGTAACCAAGCTACGGTCTTTGTACAACATAAAGAAATGCCTATGAAGATCATTGCTGGCCTAGTGAAGGGTACCGCATTGGAATTTTCTGAGTTCTCCGGTTCTATGCCTCGACTCATACGTATTCGGTCCGATCGTAATCCAGGCGGTGTGCCTATTGATTTTGCTGTACGACTGTCACAGTTAGAAATCAACACGATACTCGATTCAGCCGTTTTTTCGGTTGATGTTCCACCGGAGGCAGAACCATTAAGCCTAGAAGGCCTTCGGCATATGGGGCCACTTACTGTGGGTGCAGGTCGTTAAAAACAGGTTTTTGTATGACAACCCAGCAAATCGATATTCGTGCGCGAGCTAAGAGCAACCTTGCTCTCAAAGTGTTGGGCCGCCATCAGGCCGGCTTCCATGAATTACGCACGGTCTTACAGTCTATC
>CAZQMT010000077.1:0-9343 GCA_964594555.1 uncultured Vicinamibacterales bacterium | reverse complement strand
CATGGGATGTGCCGGAGGAAGCAAGGTTGGAAGAGAACCCGCTCGAATCGACTCCTGAGACGGTCGAGTCTGGAGGCTTGATTTACAAGAAGCGCTGCCAGCTTTGCCATGGTGCTGAGGGCAAGGGTGATGGTCCGATGGCGGCACGTATCAGAGAGAAGCCGAGCGATATCACTCCAGCTGAGGTTCGAGATCGTATGACCGACGGAGAGATTTTTTACAAAATTAGTATTGGAAAGCCTCCCATGCCTTCTATGGAAGGGACGTTGACTGAAGATGAGATTTGGACTTTAGTTAACTACGTTCGTAGTCTTCAGGGAAATTAACTTGTTGCTATACGTCCTATCACTAGTTTCAGGCTTAGGGCAGATGTGCGTCTGACCTTTGCACTTGAGTATTGCTCTTACGATTGGAGTTGTAGACTCGCTCGTTAGGGTATCGTGAATTTGTAACAACCTGGTGTTATCAAAAGCAGCTTAGATGTAGGGAAAAAAAGACTAGTCGGGGAAATGAGTCCAGCTGCTCTGAATTGCACGACACGCCGTTTGTCTCCATCGTTATCGTAAACGTAAGTGAAGGGTCGCATAAGCGATACCCATAAGTTCCCTGAAGGATCGACAGTTGCGGTTCGAATCACAGGTTGAATGAATGGTAGCGTTGAATTATCGGTACTCCTTGTAGGCCATGTCGTTGGCAGACCTTGAATGACATCGTCAAGAACAGGACCTTCAATGTGCCGTTCGAAGAGTAACTTTCCATTTTTGTCGTATTTACGGAACAGCGGTCTTCCTGCCTGAAATACGAAGTAAACTCCCCCTTGAGGGTCGACAAGAGGAAATCCTGTATTAAGGGCCATATGGACATCTCGGTTGCCTTCATGTCCAGTTGAACGTAAGTTGCCAATAGATCGTGTGGCTCGGCCAGATAATCCGTACTCTGTAATAAGTGCGCCTGTTTCTGGTTGGTTGATCAGGATTGAGTGCCCAGTGTATTGCATGGAGCCGACGCCGTTTAAGATGCGTGACCCGATAGTAATTCGTGCAGTGTTTTTTCCAGGTAATGTGAAGCCACCAATTCGTGCTCCTTTTGGCCCAAAAATTTGTAGACGTTCACGTCCATTCGGTCCGTCTGCGACTATGAATGTCCCGTCAGGCTCCGTATCGAATGCGCTCGGTTGGATGATGCGTCCTTGCTCTTGGCCGATTTGGACAATTTTTTCTGCTGTCGTTTCTTGAGCATCGATAGTGTAGACGGTATGGCCGAGGCGGTCGAACACTAAGTAGTTACCGTCTTTCTTCTGATGAAAGTTGATGGGGGAGTTAAATGATCCGACTATATGCGCGGGTAGTCCACCTGTAGGTTTGAGAACTTCAACAAGGACTTCACCGTGAGTTGAAGAGAAGATGAGAACAATTAAGGTTGCTAGAAATATTTTACGAAGAGACATAACGAGCAAGAAAATCGCCTAAAAATAAGTTTAGTAATTTACGATATCGTAAATTGTACTGAGTACGTCTGAAGATTGTGGGAGTATCTCTTCCTCAAGAATTGGTGAGTAAGCGACAGGGGTGTCAAGTGCACCAATGCGCTTGACCGGTGCATCAAGAGAAGAGAAGAGTTCATCTGCCACGCGTGCCGCGATCTCTGCGCCGAAGCCGCAGGTGAGTTGATCCTCGTGAGCTACGATAACTCGACTTGTTTTGGACACTGCTTCGCTGATGCTTTCCCAGTCATAGGGGGCAAGGGTTCTGAGATCGAGGACCATCACGCTACTCCCATCTTTTTCTGCTTGTTGTGCCGCGAGTAGTGTTCGTTGTACCAGAGCACCCCATGTAATGACTACTACATCCTCGCCGTCTTGTCTGATCGCTGATGAACCGAACGGGATCGTGTAGTCAGGTCCTGGATACTCTGCCCTATTGTAAGTTTGTCTATAAAGATGCTTGTGCTCCAGGAACAATACTGGGTCATCACTTCTGATAGATGTGCGTAGTAGCCCCGCTGCGTCGAGCGCGTTAGAGGGGAATACGATCCTAATACCTGGACAGTGTGCGAAGATACTTTCACCAGATTGGCTGTGATAAAGAGAACCTCCTTTTAGATAGCCACCAATTGGAACTCGAAGTACGACGGGACATGAGAAAGAGTTTCCCGATCGGTAACGAAGCATCGTTAACTCGTTTCTAATTTGCATGAAGGCTGGCCAGATGTAATCGAAGAACTGTATCTCTATAACGGGTTTAATGCCTCTAATCGCCATGCCGATTGCGCGACCAACAATACTGGCTTCAGCAAGATGTGCATTGAAAACTCGGTCGTTACCGTGTGTGCGTTGGAGTCCATGCGTTACCTTGAAAACTCCTCCCTTCCCCCGAACACTAGCCAGTGCTTCTGGTCGACTGCAGTCTGCAACGTCCTGACCGAAGACAACAATTCGGTGATTACGCTCCATTTCGTCTGTGAGTGTTCGATTAATTAGAGTGACCATCGTGTCAGGTTGACCCTCTGGTTGTGGTTCGGACACGAATTTCTCTGATGTTGGATCGATTTCAGGAGAGTATACGTATAGAGTTACAGATGAAGGATTTGGTTTCGGTGCTTTAAGCGCACGTTCCGAAGCTTCGGCTAGTTCGAGATCTACAGAGTCAGATATACGCGAGAGTTCATCTTGTGTGGCCAGAGATTTTTCCATAAGTAGCGAAGACAACTTTAATAATGGATCACGCTTCTGATCTTCGTCTCGTTCTTGGTCGGTTCTATAGAGCCTTTCGTCATCCGAAAGCGAGTGAGAATAAGGGCGAGTTACCGATGCGTGTACTAATGCTGGGCCTTGTCTGGTTCTGGCATGTTGCACTGCTTTACACATGGCTTCGTAACTCTTAGGAAGATCTGTGCCATCGACACTACTGACGTGTAGATGAGGGAATGATTTAAGTAAATTCGAAATGTTTCCGCCAGGTGTTTGGACGTCGACTGGGACCGAAATTGCGTATCCGTTGTCTTGAACGACATAGACAACAGGCAGGCGTGAATTACAGGATGTGTTGAGTGATTCCCAGAATTCTCCTTCGCTGGTTGAGCCGTCACCGAGTGCTACATATGTAACCTCATCCTTGTGGAATCTTTTTACGCGATTTTTAATTGTTTTAATTCGTTCGTAAAGTTGACCCGCTTCTGCGGTGCCAACGGCCTGTGTGCACTGTGTTCCAGTAGCGCTCGACCTGGATACGATGTGGAGTTTTGGATTGCTCCAATGCGAGGGCATTTGACGTCCTTGAGATGCAGGATCGTCTTGGGCTCCGACGGCTTGCAAGAGCATGTCGTAAGGTGTAACACCGAGCATCAGGCATAGGGCGCGATCTCGGTAGTATGGATAAAACCAGTCATAACCGGCTTTGAGCACCAAGCCTGAAGCGAGTTGAATAGCTTCGTGTCCGGCTCCACTGATCTGGAAGTATATGAGACTCTGATTTCGAAGCTGTATCTCCTTGTCGTCGAGTCGTCTTGACAGGAGCATGGTTCGATAAAGGCGAACAAGATTATCTGATGTGAGTTCGAAATCTTTATTTTGTTTTTCACTCATCAGCGGCGTGACTAAAGTTTGCTATGTTGAAAAGTTAGTGTTTTGGATTTGTCCCGTCCAAAGTTTTATGAGAAACGTTTCCTTACGACGAATGGTAGCTGAACAAACTTGAATGGCGAAAGCACTACCATTATAGCATTCGTTCTCAGTGATATAATTCGCTGATTTTCCTTGAAATTATCGTGAGTTTTCCTATTCATGCGTTTCAGGTTGATTATTTTACGTCTGTGGTAAGCGTCTTGTAACTGAGCGATGAAATTAGGAGTCATTCGTCAAAGAAGGGAGTTCAGGTGCCTGGTCAGTCGATGCGCCTATACAGCTGGCAAGAACAACCGCTTGAGAAAATCACAGAGATGATTTCCTGTAAATTCGTTACAGGAGAACGTCAGATGATTGCGCAGATCTATCTCAAGACAGGTGCTCTTGTCCCTATGCACTCGCACGAGAGCGAACAAATGATTTATGTCCTCCAGGGGGCCTTAAGGATTTTGGTTGGAAGTAATGAAATTACGGTACACGAAGGTGACGTGCTGCATATTCCTTCCTGGGTTGATCATCAAGCTGAGGCTCTCCAGGACACTTTCGGGCTTAGTGTTTTTAGTCCGATCCGCCAGAATTGGCCGAGTAAGACTAATGTCGATGTTCGTGGACTACTCTAGTTGGCCAAGTCTAGTGGCGAATCGAAGGCTTGCACTTGTCTCAGAGGATGAAAATCAATGAATGTTTTTGTCCCATTTTTCACTTTGCCGGCCTTGATGGGCATTGAACTTTTTCTTAAGGCGATCCATTTTCCATTTAAGGTAGCGGTATTTCAGTTCGCCAGACAACCCGCCACTTCGGCCTTGATTTAAATACAGATAACCTATGATGAGTCCGCCAAGGTGTGTCGCGTGTGCAACGCCGCTCTGCATGTCACTAATCGATGAGAGAAAGGCGATTCCTCCTATTATCATCACAAAGTACTTGGCTGGAATTGGGAACAGAAGGTACATGTAAATCGGCCGATTCGGATAGTAAAGAGCGTAGGCAAGTAAGAGGCCATAGACGGCACCAGACGCACCGATGGTGATCGAATAGTACATTTGATTTGCGAATTCGAAAGGTAAAAGTGCTCCTGCTAGTGTTGTAGCTGCGGCACCAATTCCTGTTATGAAATAGTATTTTACGAAGAGTTTTGTCCCCCAAAGGTGTTCAAGCTCAGTGCCGAACATCCAGAGAGCGAGCATATTAAACAGAATGTGAAAGATGCTGCCATGGAGGAACATGTAGGTTAAGGGCTGCCAAATCCAGAAGTGTTCGAGTACCGCAACCGGGCTTAGACCAAAGAAGATTGCAAGAGATGGAGCTAAAGTTGTCAAGATAAACACGGAGACGTTTACCCAAATTAGAGTTTTGATTGTGCTGGAGAGATTGCCAGGACCGAATCTATAAGAGATTCTCTGGGAATAATGAGGCATTGTGATAATCGTACTACAGTGGAACGTTAGTCAGTGCGTCGAGTCTGAAACTTTTCAAGTAGGTGATGAACTGCGTTATTAAATTCTTCGAGTTTAAGTATATGTGCCATGCACCCAAGACTTATAAGTCCACTAGCGATAGTTATTAAAATTCGAATAAGTTGAATTGCGAAGTTAGTGCCAGGAAATAAAAGCTCGAGTTTTTGGCTCACGACGGCCGCCGTGAGTCCCATTATAGTTGAGGCAATGAGAGTCTTTATGAGAGTTCGCCCTATGAGCGTTCCGTCGAGTCCTTCTAGGCGGTTTCTAAGGAGCCAAAAAAGAGCACCCGCATTCAATAATGCTGCGATCGATGTTCCGAGTGCGAGACCCTTGTAACCTATTATGCGGACCAAGAGCACATTGATGGTGATATTGAATACCATCGTACCAACACTGATAAGCACAGGGGTTCGACTATCACGTAGCGCGTAGAAAGTTGGAGCGATGATTTTAACTGCTGAGTAACCGATCAAGCCTGGTGAATAGAAAATGAGCGCAGCTGCCGTAGCTGCTGTGTCAGAAGACGTGAAATTTCCTCGTTCAAAAATGAGCTGAACGATCGGCAAAGCGATAACGATAAGTCCAGTAGCGGCCGGAATATTTAAAACCAGCATTAAACGAAGTCCATTCGATACTGTGGAACGAACGCTGGATAGTTTCTCTAGGGCAGCATGCTTAGAGATTACCGGAAGTGCGGCAGTAGCGATCGAGACGCCAAATAGTCCAATCGGAAGATAGATAAGTCGGAATGAGTAGTTTAGCCACGATACGGCACCGGTCCCTTCTCCCGTCGCTAGAATTAGATTGACCAGAAGATTGATCTGGGTTGCGGCTACTCCGAGAATACCTGGTCCCATGAGTGTTAAAACATCTCGAAGTGATTGATCTCCAAGATTCAATACAGGACGATAGTGATACCCTTCCGACCTTAGGGTCGGCCATTGTAGGACCAATTGTCCAAATCCACCGACTAGCGTTCCAATTGCGATTGCTGTAATTGGAGCGAGGCCAATTTTTGGCATTACAGGCACGAGGGCGAATGCACAAAAAATGGTAGAAATGTTGAACATCGCCGGTGACAATGCCGGGATAAAGAAACGCTGAAGTGAATTGAGCATTCCCATGAAGGCGGCAGCGATTGCGATAAATATTAGGAAGGGCAATGTGATTTTAGTCAACATCGCTGTGAGCTCAAGTTTGCCTGGGACGCTAGCATAATCCGAAGCTAAAAATGTAATTAGTGGACCTGCCGATACGATGCCGATAATTACAAGTAGCCCAGTGCTGATCGCAAGAGTGTTGATAACGTTATTAGCTAGTTTCCAGGCTTGGTCTTTTCCGTATCGGGTCAACTGACGAGTGAATGTCGGCACAAAAGCTGCGTTCATCGCTCCTTCTGCGAAGAGATCACGAAATAGATTCGGAATACGGAATGCCACGTAGAATGCGTCCATGGCATTGCTCGCGCCGAATAGATAAGCAAAGACCTGGTCACGTGCGAGTCCGAGAAGCCGGCTGATCATAGTCGCCGAACCGACTAAGCCGGCTGAGCTCGAAATCGTAGTATCAGCGGAAACAGGAGTTCGGGGTGTCGTGTCTTGGGGTGTCACGTGTCACCGAGTCGCTCTTTAACGAGCTTATTTACCATTTTTCCGTCAACATTCAAATCCGCTAGTTTGGTCATTGCGGCTTTCATGACACGGCCGAAGTCCTTACTTGAAGCGGCACCAGTTTCTTCGATGGCTGCTTGTACGGCTGCTTGAATTTTTTCTGGTTCTGGCGAAGGGGGGAGATAGTTTTGGAGTACGCTGATCTCGGAGACCTCATTGTCGGCGAGGTCCTGTCGCCCACCTTTGGCAAACTGTATCGCAGCTTCTTTTCGCTGTTTAACCAGGCGCATAACCACCTTTACTACTTCAGTATTATCTAGGTCACGTCGTTTTTCGACACGATGATTTGATAAAGCAGCTTTAAGCATCCGTAAAGGAGCGAGCGTTCCCTGATCTTTGGTTTTTATCGCTTTGACGATATCGCTGGCTATTTGTTTGGCTAGTTGTGGCTCTTTGTTCTCAGTCATTGAGTCCTTATTTATAGGTATAAACTAGGGATGGTTAAAACGGGTGCCATCCTCCGTCGGTGTCTCTGGGTATTATGCGTTGTTTAAACCTATACACATAGGATTCAACTCCTGGCGTGTATGTTTTGGACTTTAAGAAATCCATAGTGGACTTCACCTTGAAGTCGCCGTACCATCGAAGTGTGAGACCGAAGTCAGCACGAATCATAAAGCACATTAACGGTAATGCTCAATCCCATGGCGTAGTAATCGGGTAACATCTACATGTCTGGTTCGGTTTTTTTGATTTAGCTTTTCTACATCTTTTAGTTTTAACTGAGGAGTGAGAAATGAATCGCTGGCCTGTTTTATTTTCCTGTTTTTTCTTGTCTGGAGTGTTGGTTTCGATTGGATATGCTCAGCCTGCACTTCAACAGGATCTTAGGACGAAGCTAGATAGACTTAGCGATGATACTTTGACCAAGCAGATATCCGTTCGTCCGAGTGTTGACCGAACTAGCCAGATAGCTGTTCGGAACGAATCCAATAAAGGACAAATCGCAGGTTTCACTTTACCAGACATGGCTAAATTTCGTGTAAGCCTGTCTTTCATGGCTGGTTATATTCATGATTCTTCGGTCGCCACTCTTGGTTATGAAAAGCAAGGTCGACTCGGTTATGGGATTGTCAGTTTGTTCGGAGCTCTAAGTGAAAACGTAAAATACATGTTTGAAGTTAATCCTGTTAATGAAAGTCGACCGTTGCCGTCTTGTGGTGAGGATGGTTTCTTTTATCCCAATACGACACAGAATTTTGGGCCAAAAGTTGATTGCGAACCAGACGGTCGTCTTCGTGTAGATGACTATCGTTTTATTGCGCTTGATCCGATGAACCAACAGGGTCCAATACGTCAAGCTTATCTCACTTATAACATAGGGGGCTTTGGTCTAACGTTTGGTAGATTTGTTCTCCCGATCGGTCTCAACTGGGAAGAAGCTGGGTCATTCACATCAAAGGATGCTACGCATATTCAGCGTATCAACACCGAAAGTAATTTTGGTATCGGTTTTGATTACGCATTTGGTGATAAAGCAAGTATGACTGTTGCTGGTTTTCTTGGAGACGGCAACAAATTTAGAGACTATGACTATTTCTATTTTCAGGATGGCTCCTTCGATTCAAATTCTGCTCTGACGACACTACTTTCTGGGCGCGTGGAACCACTTGAAAATCTTGATCTCAGGGCAGCGTGGAAGAAAGGGTTCACGGGATCAAAGGTAGAGCGTGTCCCAAATTTTTGGGCTTCAAAGAGAATTGACGATGCTATTGTTCTTTCGGCTCAGTATCGCTTAAGTGATTTTATTCGTGTGTTTGGAGAGCATGCCAAATACACATGGGGTTTGACGAAAACCTCGGCGGAAATGCTTGACCTTGATATGGGTGCTGTCGATAAGTCTGGTTATTATTTTGGCACTGATGTTTTTACTCAGATCACACAGAACATTAGGGCTGGGACTACCATAACCCGTGAAAGATTGACGCGTGATGATTCATTGATTTCTTACCTGGCGCTTCAAGGTTTTGATGTTGAATTGGGTAAAAAAGAGAAGTCAACGGCCTATCGGTTTTATGCAGATTTTGGTAAAAGGGTTACCGTGGCCATCATAAAGAATAGTCATTATAATCCCTATCTTTGGGTTTCTGGTATTGAGCCGATGGTAGATCCAAACCCTGACGTTGCCCACACTGGCAGTGACAAATGGGGCTTAGTTGTCAGGTTTCGTCTTCAGTGAGATCAAGGGTTTAAAAGACATTACTCGCCGACAAGTTTTTCAATAACGCCGTCCCAGGTTATTGCTTGAGCTCGTTCAAAGCCAGCATCGCCGTATGAGGTTGCCCGGGTACGATCAGCCGAGAGTTCGTTAACTGCTGTTGCGATTGACTCAGGTTCCGGGTCACAAATGATGCCGTTGATGCCGTCCTTTACAAATTCTATGACTCCGCCTGAATCGCCTGTGGTAATAACTGGTTTATGCGCTAAAAATGCTTCGAGGGTCACGTAGCCATAGTCCTCATCGTATGGCGTGTAGATAACAGCTAATGCTTCAGCATAAAATTTTATTAATTGTTCGTCGGAAACTTGTCCAGTGAATGTTACTCGGTCTCCCAAATTAAGTTTCTCGACTTTTCTTTCGAGTAGTTTCC
>CAZQMT010000076.1:5705-9404 GCA_964594555.1 uncultured Vicinamibacterales bacterium | reverse complement strand
CGGCCAATCGCTTGGCTCTCGCGCCCCACCCACCAGAACAGGATCATGCGCATCGAGTAAGACTGTTACGTCCTCGGATATCTGCGTGAGACTTTCCATGCTGAACTTCTCCCCCACCGCCACGCTCTTGATCAAACGAACTCCAATCTTAGCGTAGTCGGAACATAACTCTCGACCGTGCAATTGCACAACCTCAAGTCCCACTACACCAGCGATCGTCTCTACCTCTGAAGGTGACGTATCGACAAAAACCCCCACTGGTGTAACGAATGGCGGTAATTCTCGGGTAATTTCTCTAGCTTTTTTTGGGTCAATATACCGCGGACTGTGAGGCCAAAAAATGAACCCAACAGCCACTGCACCTGCTGCCGCCGCAGACAACCCGTCCTCTAAACGTGTAATTCCACAAACCTTAACTAAAGTCATCATGACTGCTCTGGCATAGACCCGCTTAATGACCAAGTAAAGAAGAAAGCGCCACGCCTGGATCAGATCGTGCAATCAATCCTTCGCCAATCAAAAAGGCCTGAAACCCTAGGCTGTGTAAGCGTTCAACATCTGCGCGTCTACTTAATCCACTTTCCGCCACACTAATCAGAGCTTTAGGCATCAGCTCAATCAACTTCTCAGAAGTACGCACGTCAACAGTAAGGGTGCGAAGGTTTCTGTTGTTAACACCGATAATACGTGCCCCTGCATCAATAGCCCGTTGAAGTTCTTCGTGATTATGGACTTCAACCAAAACAGCAAGATCTAATTCAGATGCCTTAGCGTGTAGTTGTGACAGCTGTTTGTCATTAAGAGCTGCAACAATCAACAGCACAGCGTCAGCACCAGCAGCCCTTGCTTCAAGTAACTGATATTCGCATATCGTAAAATCCTTTCTGAGCACAGGCAAATCGACAACACGACGGACAGACTCCAAATGACTAAGCGCCCCATCGAAAAAAGTCGGCTCAGTTAAGACAGAGATGGCGGCAGCACCTGCGGAAGCAAATTCTCGGGCAATCACAGCGGGATCATACTCCGCACACAGCACGCCTTTAGATGGAGAGCGGCGCTTGCACTCAGCAATCACGTTTATAGTTTTTGGCCGTGCTAATGCTTTTCTAAACTCTTCACCTCGAGGATGCATCTCTCTCGCTCGAAGTTCTAATGCGCTTCTCGGGAAAACTTCTTTTCTCACATCGACAATCTTCGTCGTAGCAGCCAAGATCGCTTCTAACAGATCGGCCTTATTTACAACGCTTGATTGGATGTCGACGCTCACTTGCCCCCCCCTCACAAATCCTTGACTAGGCATTTAACAACTCAACCATCTATTCTAGGGTCTCTTTAGCTCGACCGGAGTCAATAGCCTGCCCTGCTAGTTCACCACCCACCCGGACCGAAGCTGCATGCCCAGCAATAAAAAGTCCCGCTCCCGCATTTAACAGCACTATCTCTCTTAGCGGTCCTTTGTTTCCACCCAATACAGATCGAGCGATCTCTGCATTGGCAACCGCATCTTCTCCCTTGAGTGCTTCAAGAGTTGTTTTAGTTAAGCCGAACTCTCTCGGATGTAAATAAAAAGTATTCACAAGGCCACGGTAGCACTCTGACACCTTCGTGTAACCAGTTGTTGAAAGCTCGTCTAAGCCATCTGCCCCATGAACCACCCAAGCGCGTTCAGAACCGAGAAGGGCTAAAGCACGTGCCACTAGCTCAGTAAATTCTGGCCGAGGAACTCCGACAAGCTGATGTGTAGCGCCAACAGGATTTGTGAGTGGCCCAAGTAAATTAAAAGCCGTTCGTATACCAAGATCACTGCGCGTTGGAGCCGCGTGTTTCATCGACGGATGGAACGTTCGTGCAAAAAAGAATCCGATGTTCGATTCTTCGAGACAACGCTCTACACTGTCCGGATTTGCTTCAATGTTTACACCTAAAGCCTCAAACAAATCAGCGCTCCCACATCGACTCGACACTGAACGGTTTCCATGCTTAGCCACACGAACTCCAAAACCTGCCATCACGAGAGCAGCTACTGACGACACATTAAACGTCCCAGAACGATCACCCCCTGTGCCACACGTATCGAAAACCCGATCGAAGGACTTAGACAACTTGACCGCATGCTCACGCATCGTTCTGGCGAGGCCTACAATTTCTGAAGGCCGCTCACCCTTCATTGCTAATCCAACAAGAAGACCAGCGATCTGAGCTGAAGTGGCACGACCATTCATAATTTCTGACATCGCAGCTTCGGCTTGATCTACGGTCAAATCTTCATGACGACAGAGCTTATCTAATAACTGAACAAACATACTGCCTTATCCCTCAAGTTTGAGAAACGTACGAAGTATGTCGTGACCTTCTTTGGTCAAAACAGACTCCGGGTGGAACTGAACTCCGTAAATGGGCCAATGCCTATGACGAAGCGCCATGACAGTACCTCCATCGTCAGCCCAAGCAGAAACTTCAAGATCCGAAGGGAATTCATCTGGGGAAACGACAAGCGAATGATAACGTCCTGCCAAAAAATTTCCTCGTATCCCTTTGAACAATCCCTGACCGTTATGAGCGATTAACGACGACTTGCCGTGCATTTGTTTTTTGGCTGGTGTAATTTGTGCACCAAATGCAAAACCGATCGCTTGATGTCCAAGGCATACGCCCAAGATCGGAATTTTCGAACCAAAGGCCTTGACTGCCATGACTGAAATTCCTGCATCCTCAGGTCTACCTGGCCCAGGAGAAATTACAATTCGATCAGGCTCAAGCTCCCGAAGTTCATCGATTGTTAAAGCATCGTTACGCCGTACAATCGGATCAGCTCCAAGCTCACCCAAATACTGAGCCAGATTAAACGTGAACGAATCGTAATTATCAATAAGAAGAACCATTTACCATGTCACCATTTGTGCTGTGAGAGCTCTAACGCACGTACTAAAGCGCTCGCCTTGTCACGGGTTTCATTGAACTCCGCACGTGGATCAGAATCTGCAACAATGCCAGCACCGGCTTGTAAAAAAGCGCGGCCATCTCGGATCACGATCGTGCGAATTGCGATACAAAAATCAAGATTCCCTGCAAAATCAAGATAGCCAATCGCACCAGCATAGATACCTCGGCGCGTGGGTTCCAATTCAGCTATTATTTCCATCGCACGGATTTTTGGTGCGCCTGATACAGTTCCTGCCGGAAAGCATGCTACCAATGCGTCTAACCTGTCGTGATCCTGAGCAAGCTGACCTTCCACTCTCGACACTAGATGCATAACGTGTGAGTACCGTTCAAGACCAGCGTACTGAGACACTTTCACGCTTCCGAACTCACTAACCCGTCCGATATCATTCCGTCCAAGATCCACAAGCATGACGTGTTCGGCTCTTTCCTTTTCATTGCCGCTAAGCTCACTAGCCAAACTCGAATCTTCATTCTCATTTTTCCCTCGTGGGCGTGTGCCAGCGATTGGATGCGTCTCAACACGACGGCCTTCAACACGCACCAGCATCTCAGGGGATGACCCAACGATAGAGAGACTTCCCATCCGAGTGAAATACATGTATGGAGATGGATTAACATGACGCAGTGCACGATACACAGTGAATGGATCGACAGCGATGTCAGCCTCAAAGCGCTGAGACAAAACGACCTGAAAAATATCACCCTCCGAAATGTAGCGCTTTGCTTTCTCCACTCCTGCCTCAAAATCCT
>CAZQMT010000076.1:0-5695 GCA_964594555.1 uncultured Vicinamibacterales bacterium | reverse complement strand
TAGAGCTAACCTCAAGTGGTGCATGCTCAACTGATTCAGGGCTAGACAACGAACGCTCTAATTCACGCTCAAGAAAAGTGAGCTTCGCGCACGAGAACTGATAGAGAGGCTCAAGCTCTTCGCCATCAGAAATACGTGCGTTCGAAATAATGAGAATCCGATGTTTAAGATGGTCAAATGCGAGAACAGTATCGAAAAGCATGAAGATCGCATCATCTTCTTCAGACAATTCCCGAGAAAATCGCTCTTCACACTTTTCTAGAGTCGGCTCAAACCAAGTAGCCGCATTGTAGCCAATATAGCCGACAGCCCCCCCTGTGAATCGAGGTAAATCAGGAACCACTGGCGATCTAAACTCAGCCATCAATGTTCGAAGTTTTTGAATAAACGGCTCGTCTGACTCAATCGTCGAACCAGCCTGCTCTAATAAAGTTTTCCCACCCTTTCGACGTAGTACGAGAAACGGATCTTTCCCAAGGAACGAATAACGAGCGATTCTTTCAGCCCCTTCTACACTTTCGAGTAAAAACGCGTAGTCAGAATGCTCAGCGATCTTAAGGAACGCTGAAACTGGGGTTAAAAGATCTGCCATAATTTCTTTATAAACAGGGACAAAATTACCTCCCTGTGCCAACTCGGTGAAATCAGAAAAAGTTGTGATCTTCATAACATCCAGCCTCCACGAAATTCTCCTTAGTACATTCCCAAACTTACCAAGGCCGCATCATGTAACACCGCGTGTGATACCGACCGACCAGTCCACCACTCGAACTGAAGCTTCGCTTGTGAAACAAGCATGTCAAGTCCACCCACAACCTGACAGCCGGCCCTTTCCGCTTCGGCAAGAAGACGGGTTTTCGGGGGATTATAAACAAGGTCATAAACAACTTGCCCCCCCACGAGCGTATCTTTCTCAAGCGGCGTAAGGTCAGTCAAAGGATACGTTCCGATCGGTGTCGTATTGACTAAAATGTCCCACGTCCCTTTAACTGGCGGAAAGACAGCTGCTTGTCCACCAACAAGCGAAGCCACTATTTCTGCACGTTTTATATTTCTCGCACAGATCGTCACACGTGCACCGGCAGAGTCCAGTGCGACAGCCACCGCACGTGAGGAGCCCCCAGAACCGATTACGGAAACTCGGAGTCCCTGTAAATTTATTCGGCCACTCAATGGCATTAAAAATCCAGGCACATCACTATTCATCCCCATCCAACGACCGTCTTTCATACTGATCGTGTTAATGGCTCCAATAAATTCTCCAAGATCATCTATTTCGTCGAGGTGTTTGACAACGTCACTCTTAAAAGGTGCTGTTACACTCACGCCTCGAAACTTAATCGCCTTCGCAAAGGCAACAAAATCTTCAATATCTGCTGCTTCGATGGGAACATAGACTGCATCGATCCCTTCATTTCCAAATGCCGCGTTGTGCATGGCTGGTGAAACAGAATGACTGATCGGCGATCCCACAACACCGTAAACATCAGACGCAACAGAAATAGACTTAAATCTAAACTCCTTAAGCATACGTGATACCGAGATCTGGCCTGGTGCTACATTTTCGCCTGCATAGCTCCAGCAAGACCCGAAATGTGAGGCGAGAACTCGGGAAATTTGTCCAACAGGCCCCATACCCACCAAAACTAATCGCTCACGCTCCGTGCCTGACCGTCCAAGCTGCAATAGTGAACACATATCACTCAGTTTTCGCACGTGAACAGCCACTTTCACAATTTCAGGCTCCATCGCACGCATCATTCTGTACTGTGACTCCAAATCACTTGGCACTCCTTCAAAGTCATGCATGGAGAGCACGATACCTTTCCCGCCTCTCTTTTTCACTAAATCATCAAAGCCTGCACGCCACTCTACATCTACATAGTCAGCACCGGCTTCAATAGCCTCTGAAAGAATCCGATGGCGCTCCTCCTCGGAACCGTTAAATCGCCCTCCCTCCCAAGTAGGACGACAAGTTACGATCACGGGACGTTTACGTCCTTCGAGAACCCGTCCTACATTAGGGTCCTTGACCGAATCTAACCGAAGTTCAATAAGATCAACGGCTGGATCCACGCCATCACGACTCGCACAAAGTTCCGCTGTCGTTGCTGCCTCAAGACTCGCACAAAGTAGTGGTCGCATTTATCACACCATACACACAAAAAAAGCCTCTTTAGCCGTTTATGGCCAAAGAGGCTCGATCTATACAAACTCAACGGGCGACTACACGTCGTCCCTAACCTCTTCAGCAGTGTATCGATACCACCAGTGATACACCAAACCTGAGAGGTCAGTACCAGCGATTAAGAGAGCCGATGAGAACAGCGGTTGCGTCGTCATTGGATAACTCCCGAACGCCGAAGATACCAGAGGGTTTAGTCCCCTGTCAATTCTCTGTTAACAAGCTCAAACCATGCGAAGGTTTTTATCAAGAACCCTGGAGATACTAGTTGACCGTAAATAGCGGCCCTCCTGATATAGTGGATGGTGCTCCGCCCTCCTGTGTGTTCTATTAGGTAGAGCAGGTGTACTCACAATGATGCAGATAAAAATAGCTGTCTTTACAGTTTTTCTCGGGATTAGCATCGTTACACTACCAGCCAACACTGCGTTAATGCCAATCGAAGAAATTCGCCCTGGCATGGTCGGCACTGGGCGAACGGTTTTCCAAGGCACAGAACAGCAGGAGTTTGAAGCCCACATCCTTGGCATCCTCCGTAATACTATCGGCCCTCGTCGTAATATGATTCTGGCAAAACTCCAGGGAAGCCCACTCGAAGATACTGGCGTAATCGCAGGTATGAGCGGGAGCCCAATCTACATCGACGGACGACTAATCGGCGCTGTCGCTTATTCCCTTGGAGCGTTCTCCAAAGAACCAATCGCCGGTATTACACCAATCGGAGAAATGACCGAAATCGGCACACTGCCCTCATCACGCTCAACTTCTCAAGTTCCACTCTTAGAATTGCCCGTAACCCAGGCTGGCCTCGCTAAAACCCTACAAGATCTTGCAAAACGCACCAGACCTTTTGCTGATCGACTGAATGACTTACACGTTTTCGGCATTGCAACAACTGAAGGCAAACAGCTCGGCACGATGCTACGCCCCATCGCCACACCACTCGCCATAGGTGGATTCTCTTCAGACTTAGCAAACTTAGTAGCCACCACCTTTGGTGAGCATGGTTTCTCTCCCGTCATCACCAGCCTTTCAACGCAACCGCAATCTTCGCCTAGCAACGTACTGAAACCAGGTGACGCCGTTGGAATAAGCTTAATCAGAGGAGACATGGAGCTAGCGGCAACGGGCACAGTTACTTATATCGATGGCAATCGTGTCTACGCATTCGGTCACCCTTTCTACAACTTGGGTCCAACTGAATTCCCAATGACAAAGGCACACGTCTTTACGGTACTGCCAAGTCTTTCCTCGTCAGTCAAAATATCCAGCGTAGGTGAATCGATCGGAACCTTTCAACAAGATCGAGCAACCGCTATCGCTGGTACTCTCGGCCAGAGCCCGTCGCTTATCCCGATTCATCTATCACTTGATTCTGCACAGGGAAGCAGGCAATTCAAATTCGAGATAGTCAACGACCAGCTATTCACGCCACTGCTCACTTACTTGTCTGTACTCAATACCCTCCGGACATACGAACGGGAACTTGGAACAGCTACTTTCACGATCAAGGGAACCGTACAAGTAAAGGACCATGAAAACATTGAATTCGAAAACATCTTCACGGGAGACTCTTCTTCTACTGGAACCGCAACCTACATTGCAGCACCTATCACCTTTCTTGTGAAGAACAAGTTCTCGCCAGTACAATTAGAAAAAATCACTCTCAAGGTCATCTCTAACGAACACCTTAAAACAGCGACCCTCGAGCGTGCGTGGCTCAACGATATCCGCTTCCGTCCAGGACAAACTGTTAAGCTAAAAATCCTCATAAGAACATATCGTGGAGAGTCCATAATAAAAACTCTTCCAATTGACATCCCATGGAACGCTTCTGGCCCACTGTCTATACTGATCTCGGACGGCGCCAACCTCACTCGCTTAGAGCGCCACCAGATGCGTAGCTCAGCAGAACCGAAGAGTCTTATTCAAACGATTAAAGCGCTCCAAGACATTCGCCGAAACGACACTTTATATGTAAGGCTTTTCGACTCAAACAACAGCGCAGTAGTCGGCGGAGAAACAATGCCCTCACTACCACCATCAATTCTGACGGTCTTCGAAACAGACCAAACAGCCGGAGGAGGCATCTCACTGCAACAATCAGCTATTCGTGATTGGGAGCTTCAAACAGACCATGCCGTTACAGGCTCACGCTTGCTGTCAATCAATCTAGATCAAGGGTGATTTTTTGAACACTACAGCATCCGAGCTTAAAGTGGTACTTTTAGTTAAACGCTATGCCTAATAAACTCTTCTGGATTCTTGTAACCATCGTATCTATTCTTTCAACCCCACGTTTCGGATACACCTCATCGCCCCTTTTCTGGCGAGTGTCAACTCAGGGTGATTTTCTGAGCGGCGAAGCGAAGAACATCTCCATTGATAGTGACGGCCAATTACTACTTGGCGTCGAAACTGAAACAATATACGAGTCTGATGCTCCGTTCATTTGGTCCATCATCGCACTTTCAGACGGCTCACTTGTGGCTGGTACCGGCAACGACGGAAAAGTTCTTCGTATTAAACCTGGAGGAAATTCAGAAATATTGTTCGACTCGGACGAACTTGAAGTTCATGCCCTAGCTTTAGCAAACGATGGAGACATCTACGTCGCGACTTCTCCTGACGGGCAGATCTACAAAGTTGGCCTTAACGGATCGATAGAAAAGTTTTTTGACCCAGACGACAAATACATTTGGAGCCTCATCGTAGACACCGACGGAAATCTCTTCGCTGGCACTGGTGAATCCGGCATTATCTACAAGATTAAACCTAATGGTGAGGGTTCGATTTTCTACAAAACAAAAACGGCCCATGTGACAACTCTCGCATTCGACTTTGACAAAAACCTTCTAGCCGGAAGTGACTCGCCAGGGCAAGTGTTTCGCATCGATGACGAGGGAAAAGCCTTTATCCTGCTTCATACACCCTTTGTCGAAATTCATGCGCTGAATGTCACCTCAGAAGGAACAATCTACGCCACCGCCGTCAGTAAACGACACGTCTCCGGTCAATCTTCTCAGACAATCGCCGCACAGACACGAGCGCCGATCGCCTCCGTATCAACAGAAATCACTGGAATGGCTGTAGGGGAAATGTCGTCAACCTTAAGTTCTAATATTCCAAATGCTCGAGGAGCACTACAGTCAAAAGGCGCTGTTTATAGGATCTTTCCAGACGGATTATGGGATACGCTCTGGGAAACGAAAGAAGACGTGCCCTACGATCTAATTCTCGACAACGAAGACAGGCTCATTGTCGGCACTGGAAATACTGGAAAGATTTTCCAAATCAACACTGAACCTCGTACGTCCTTCCTCTTGGGTAAAGCCGCCGCAAAACAAATCACCAGATTCGTGAACGGAGCCGACGGAACGTACTACGCAACAGCAAATCCCGGAAAAATCTTCAAGCTGTCCTCTAGTAGTTCAATGCAAGGCACCTATGACTCGGTCATAAAGGATGCCGGCACTGTTGAACGTTGGGGAACTCTCCTCTGGAATGGAA
>CAZQMT010000075.1:6903-9425 GCA_964594555.1 uncultured Vicinamibacterales bacterium | reverse complement strand
TCTCTTTCTCTGGTAGACGTCATATCCCCGCCCTCCGAGGCTTGATTCGCTTGACTAACGCTTTCTTTCTCGATCAAAGTTGTTTCAGATTTCAGAATACGATCTACAGCCTCCCTTTCCATCGCACTGATCTCTGCTTCCCCCTCAACGTCAGAATTCACTTCATTCGAAAATCCCTGAGTATCCACTTCCCCGTTACCCCACACTCCCCAAGCTCCGAATCCAAGCAACAAACAGAATCCGGCTGCAGCACCAAATGGGCGCCAATTACCTATCGCCTGTGATAAATAAGCCTTATCATCTTTCTCTGATGACTCAGACTTCAGTCCTCCATGAGACTCCATCAAATTAGTTTCTAGGGAATCCTGAGCGCCAACACCTCGACGAGCCTCATCGCGAACACTATTTTCATCACTAACCATTCCAGACCCAGAGTCCAACGACACACCTGATCGCTCTTTCCTGGTCGATTTACGGCGCCCTACATCCTCACTGAATTCATCAGAAACGTTAGCAACAAAAGATTCACTAAGGACTTCATCGGACTCGGATTTATCCTCTCCATCTTCACTGAAAAATTGTAACGAGGACTGTTCTTCCTGGGTCTCATCTGAATCATTGGACTCAACCACCTGCTCACTTTCCGTACGCACATCCACGTCATCGAGAGCATCCCAAAGACGACCCATGGGAGGTTCGTTATGTACTGAAGGCCCGCTCTCTTTATCGGCAGATTGTTTTCTGACAAACTCAGCACTCACAGCACTCTCTAGATTCAAGTCCATCGTAGTGGAAGTTAGTAGATCAGAAGTTCCATCCGCTAATTCCATCTTCCTGTTGACAGGTACTACTAATGATCGCTCGGAGCCCTCAACCGATTCAAGGGCACTCGCAAACTCTAACGCTGTCGAATAACGGCGGCTCGGATCATCAGACAGAGCCAACGTAAGAACATCAGCCAATGCCTTTGCTCGACTACCATCAATGGTCGCAGCCAGAGCATTAGCCATCAATTCACCTGTAACGGTCACACGGTGACCAGTGAGCAGTTCGTAAACAATCGCCGCAAGCGAATATATATCTGCCGATGACGTCCAGTGGTCTCCCGTAATAAGTTCCGGCGCAGAATATGGTCGCCTCACTGGAACAACAATTTCTAGCTTCTCAAGTGCACGGGCGATTCCAAATCCAGTTACACGCGCTCTCTCACTGGTTAAGAAAATGTCACGTGGATGAAGCAAACCATGTTCGACACCAGCTGCATGAGAAAAATCAAGGCCATCTGCTAATTGCGTCACCAAGGCCAAAATTTTTTCAAATGACGCAGGCGCATAATGACGCATCGCAACATCAAGTGACTCTGCTGCAACATATTCTGTAGCTAAATATGCAATCCCATCTTCGATACCGGCTGCTAAAGGCTCGACGATGGAAGGATGTGTTAACCCTTGCTGAGAAACGACCTGGAGCTCCCGTGACAACTCTTCGGCCTGCTCTGGCGTTATATCTAATTGAAAGACCTTAACGGCAACAAGTCGGTCAGCCTCTGGTTCATAAGTCCGCAGTACAGCACCAAGGGCACCCGTGCCGATCTGGTGCAAAACCCGAAACGAACCGAATGAGTCTGGTAGCGGATGAGAGGCGGAGTCGTCGCGGTTCAGAGGCGGCACTCCTTGGCAGGGTCGACGTTCAAACTAGAGAGTCACTCTAGCACGGAACCGTTTTCGGTTCAATACGTTAGGTTGCTGAATATCTATTACAAACGAGCTCGTCGTAAGTTATTCTCCATAGCGTAAGTCAGTAACAACCTTGACAGGCCCTTGTACTGTCTGAAACAGTAGGCTATTACGTTTCGAAGTTGAATTAAAAATATGCACGCCGGCCGTTCCTCTCTCGATCTCCGAAAGTTTCCGTGGACCAATCGTCTTAGTGCGGACTATGTCTACGATCATCAAAAACTCGAAGCTTTTTTCTCAGGTAATCCTGCCGATGAATCCTCTTGGCATGAAGCACTTCAGTACGCCACCGAATGTCAACACCCACGTAAAGCCATAGCCGACATACTTTCCCGGCAACAAACCGACAGGGATGCACCTGAATTCGCTCGCATCGCCACTGAAAACCTGCATAATCCGCGAACAGTTGCCGTAGTAACAGGACAGCAGGCTGGTCTATTCGGAGGCCCACTCTTCACTCTTCTCAAGGCGATCACAGCACTGAAGCTCGCAGAACAGACGTCCAAGCGATTCGACGTGCCGGTTGTAGCCGTTTTTTGGATCGATGCCGAAGATCACGATTGGGACGAAATTCGACACTGTGGAATCCTCGACACCAATCTACAGTTCCACAGTGTAAGCCTCCAGAATAAGCTCGAGGCGAACAATAACCCTGCGTCAACAATAGTTCTCAATAACGCTATCGACCAAGTCCTCGATGAACTTAGTGAGTATCTAGAGCCGACTGACTCTACGACGACTCTTCTGTCTCAACTTCGTATGTCTTATAAACCAGGCGTCAGCATG
>CAZQMT010000075.1:0-6893 GCA_964594555.1 uncultured Vicinamibacterales bacterium | reverse complement strand
AGAAATAAGAACACCATTAGTAGATGCTACTCTCTTTCGCGAAGTGGCTAGAATCAGTTTTAGGCTCAAAAGGGCTAATCGTTTTTGACAGCTCTGACCCTTCAGCCAAGCCCTTAGTCAATAAGGTATTCGCACACGAACTTAAGACCTCAGGGCGAACTGTCACATTGGTACAGGAAGCAGGTAATCGCATCGCCAAACTCGGCTACAAGCCACAGCTCAATCTCCAAGCCGACAGACCAGCATTGTTCTATCTGGACGGAGTCCGGTTTCCTATCTACAACTCAGGAGAAGGCTTTCGCATCGGCACAGCCACTCGTACATTAAAGTCATTAATCGAAGAACTTGATAAACGTCCCGAACGATTCAGCGCCAATGTCGCATTACGCCCACTCGTTCAAGACACACTGTTCCCCACCATAGCCTCGGTAGTTGGTCCCAGTGAATTAAGCTACCTTGCCCAACTCCGGGAAGTTTACAAAGATTTTGGAATTCGAATGCCTCTTGTATTTCCTAGAGCATCCGCATCAATTATTGACCCCGCAGCCACCCGCTTCCTCAACAAGCACAATCTCTCACTGGAGTGCTTAAAACCCCGTGATGACGCGACGCTCAACAAACTACTCGAGTCAGAAATACCAGCATCTCACAATTCAAAAATAAATAAAATTAACTTAACAATCGACAACGCCCATCAATCACCTCAGGACAGCTTGAGCGCTATCATCTCAGCCGTACCTAAACTCGATCCGACATTGGAAGCCTCAGCCCGCTCAACTCTTGAGCGCATAGAAAGAAACATCCAAGCATTTCAGGGAAAAGTAATCAAAGCCGCAAAAAGAAAAAACGAGACTTTACAGCGACAGTTCGCACGGACCCAAACACAAATATTCCCCAACGGGAAACTTCAAGAGCGTGAACTCAGCATGGTGTTTTTTCTTAATCGATACGGCAACACTCTGGTCGACGACCTCTCATCAAAAATCGAAGTCAAGCTCGGAGTCCACTGGCTCCTCACACTGTGACAGCCATGGATTACCGACTCAACTTCTATTCTCTGAGTCATGCCTACCGACCAAGGCAAGCTCCGACAGAGAGCCTTCCGCGTCAGTCGTACAACAAGATCAAAGCTTTCTCAGGTTTTCTTTCAAGAAACAGAGGCTGGACTATTCTAATTACCCAAACAGCTACTACACCAGGGGTCTTCGTATCGTAGCCACCCAACAAACTCAGTGCTCACCGAATTCTTACGAACCAGGACCAGGAACACCAAATTTCTTATGAGGACCATCAGGCCCGTACGTTTCTTCCCAGTCACCTTTCACTTCTTCACCATCAACTCCACACTTATGAGGAAAAGTCAAACTGCAACTTGCAACAGGCTTTCTTAGTCCTGGATTCATGAGCTCGTGAATGTCGAGCTTCATCTCGTCCCTTGAATATGAAGACACGTCAAGAATACCTGTATCCATTCTAATGGCATCCTCCGGACACACCTCCACGCAGTATCCACAGTAAACACAAACTCCAAGATCGATATCAAAACGAACAGGATATTTTTCGACATTTGGATCTGGATGTTCACCGGCCACTATAGTGATACATTTGGCAGGACAGACAGTTTCGCAAAGCATACATCCAACACACCGAGGAGTCCCCTCTTCGCGAACAGTCAATCTATGACGACTTCTAAATCTTGGCGCGAGCGGCCTGGGTTCTTCTGGATACTGGTAGGTAATAGATGCTCGGCGATGCTTAAACCATCCGAAACTATGCATGATGTGGTAGAAAAGGTTTCTAAAAAAATGCGCTGATGTTATTTTTAAACCACAAACAATCTGAGGAATGTAAAACTTTTCAAGAAGAGTCAACTCAGGCCGCTTGACCACCTTAATCGCCATTATGCCCCTTCACCGAAAAAGAAAAGTGCTAAAGCCGTAACAAGCACATTAACTATAGAAATAGGAAATAGGCCAAGCCACCCTAGCCGCATTAACTGATCATAGCGGAAACGTGGCAATGTCCATCGGATTTGCATGAACAACCAACAAAAAATCAAAACCTTCAATGAAAAACTTGAAATTCCAAGAATCACATACGTCCAATGCGAAACTTCGAACACTCCGCCCCATGGAAAGTGGAAACCATCAGGCATTAAGTAAGGCACCTGCCACCCGCCAAAAAAAAGCGTCGTTGCCAGGCACGCGACCATCACGGTTTCGAGAAAATCAGTGAGAAAAAACATCCCAAACTTCATTCCACTGTACTCTACGAAGTAACCAATAATCTCAGATTCACCCTCTGGAAGATCAAATGGAGCCCGTTTAGTCTCAGCCAAGGCCGCTGTTAGAAACACTAAGAAGGCCACCGGCTGGACAACGACACCCCATAATGGAATCCAGCCAGCCGCATAAGTTCCTTGACTACGTACAAGCTCTTGCAAGTCAATAGTTCCGTAAACCATCACAACACCAACGATCGCAATCCCAAGAGCAATCTCGTAAGAGATCATTTGTGCTGTTGCTCGTAATCCCCCTAGTAATGCATAGTTATTACGTGAGGCAAAACCAGCCAAAATTACTCCATAGACCCCGAGTGAAAGCATTGCAAAAACATACAGTAGTGCCACGTCAAGCTTCGCCACTTGAAGTTCAATTACACGGTCACCTAGGATCAAGCGATCCCCAAATGGGATGGCCGCAAATGCCACCAACGCAAAAGAAACTGAAAAAAAAGGCGCCAGAGTATGGAGAACTTTATTGGCCCCAGCCGGAACCACGTCTTCCTTCGTAAACATCTTTATGGCGTCTGCGAGAGGATGAAACAATCCCAGTAAACGCCATCCAAAAATGTCTGCTCGGTTAGCTCCAATCCGGTCTTGAATAATCGCAGACTGCTTTCGTTCAATCCAAGTGTGCAACCCCGCCAGGTTCAAAACCCCGAAGATCACAACGACCGCTAAAGCCAGCTTAATGGCCAAGTCGATCATCATGGCACATCCGCTCCCGTCATTGACTTCGGTATTTCCAACGAGATGCCCCCTGAACCAATTTCGTCATGATTCAAACCCGAGAAAACTTCAACGGCCTCAGTTAGGCCAGAGAAAATTTCCTGCACATTATTCCAAGCTAATGGCCGCTTTAGTTGTCTGGCAACATCTAGAAGTACGCGCCAGTCTTCCCGCACATCTTGAAGCGGAGGAAAAGCTCTTTTAAAACATTGAATTCTTCCATGGCAATTCACAAAGGTACCGTCTTTTTCGACGTAGGCTGCGGTCGGAAGAACCCAGTGTGCCCAAGAAGTAGTTGGGGCTTCATTCGTCCCTGAAAAAACAAACAACCGGAGTCGCTCTGACAATTCTTGAAGCGTTTTCTCATCTACAAATTTCGTTAAATCGTGTCCGAAAACCCATAAAGACTCGATACGGCCTTCGAGAGCTTCCTTTAAGATTGTCTCCACGTCTGGTGTACCAGGCCCAGACAACCCCTGTAAAGTCGACCCCAAGGTGTTAGGGTTCTTATCACTTTTGATGAGAAAATCATCACTGTGACTAGGCGGCATAGGTGCCGTAGTAGACACAACAGCACCAAGAGAACTTCGAAAAACCTCTCGGACCAAAAACAGTTCCTCGTTAGTCAACTGTGGAGAAGCAATCACGCCGAGTGAGCCCCTTCGATTACCGCACGTTTCTTCCAAGGTTTCAGCGATCGCCGGAATAGCCTCTTCCCTTGTTGAGTCGACCCCACGATTTCTCACCTTGGTTAGGCGTCCCTTATCTACCCATTCAAACCCGTAGCGTCCCTCATCACACATCCACCAGTCATTCACATCCGCGTTGTAGCGAGGCTTGACACGAAGTACTCTCGCCCCATCATTAAGATGAGGTCTATCAAGCACAAAATGAACTTCCATATTGCACCCCTGCGCACACCCATTGCACACCGTCGGAGCTCTTGAGAGATACCAGACTCGTGCTTTGAAGCGAAAATCTTTTTCAGTAAGAGCAACGACTGGACAAATATCGACCACATTACTCGCATAGGCATTATCAAGTTGTTGACCAGGATAAATGCCAAGTTCGGCCTGATCTCCTCGATTGAAAATTCCCAGCTCCCCTGTCTTTGAAATTTCATCCGTAAAGCGCTCGCAACGAGACCACAAAATACAGCGCTCCTGATCCAGCATCACATGCGGGCCGAGTGCCACGGCCTTTCGTTTCTTGACTTTGTGCTCTCGGAATCTTGGATTGTAGAGACCGAAATTCATGTAAAAATTTTGCAGATCACATTCTCCGGACTGATCACAAACCGGGCAATCGAGTGGATGATTAGCAAGAAGAAACTCTAGGACAGCGCGACGACCATCCTCAACCTTAGGACTATTGGTATGCACTACCATGCCCTCAGTCACAGGCGTGTTGCACGCAATCTGGAGTTTCGGAGCCTTCTCGACTTCGACTAAGCAAATACGACAATTTCCGGCGATAGAAAGACCAGGATGATAGCAGTAGCGTGGAATAAAAACCCCAAGCTGTTCTGCGACTTGGATAACAGTAGAACCATCTGGACAATCGACCTTACGGCAGTCGATCGTTAGGGTTGGCATATAGCGGCCTCACGACTCTGAACGCATTTTCCCGTTCGGATATGTTCCTCAAATTCTGATCTAAATTTCGTAATGTAAGACTGGACTGGCCAAGCGGCAGCATCCGCAAACACACAAATCGTCTTACCCTCCATATCACTTGCAATGTTCAGTAAATCGTCCAAATCTTGAAGTCTCCCATTGCCGGCAACGATGCGGCGTACTATTCGGTAAACCCATCCTGTCCCTTCTCGACAAGGAGAACACTGACCACAAGACTCATGAGCAAAAAACTTAGCCGCGGCCTGAAGAGCCTCCAGCATACAGGTCGTGTCATCCATAACAATTACGCCACCCGAACCAGCCATCGTGCCTGCCGCCATCAGGGAGTCGAAATCCATCCCTACATCAATCTCATCTGCTGTCAGCACTTTGGCAGAAATACCACCAGGGATCACAGCCTTCAGTCGCCGACCAGAACGTACACCTTTTCCATGATTCTCTATAAGTTCACGGAGGGTAACACCAACAGGAGCCTCATAAAGTCCAGGACGATTCACATGTCCGCACACAGAAAAGAGTCTGGTCCCACCTTGTCTTTCCGTACCTATACGAGCAAACTGTGCGGCCCCTTCTCGAAGAATGAAAGGTACACAGGCCAGAGTTTCCACGTTATTGACAATCGTTGGGCACTGAAAAAGGCCTGAAATCGCTGGGAACGGCGGTTTGAGTTTAGGAAACCCTTTTCCTCCTTCCAGGGAGGTCAGCAAGGCAGTTTCTTCACCACAGATATAAGCACCCGCGCCATGATGAACCACCACATCTAAATCAAAACCACTACCTTGAATATTCTTACCCAGCCAACCTTGAGCATAAGCCTCTTTGACAGCACGATTGAAACGCTCAGCAGGGCGAAAGTACTCACCCCGAATGTAAACATAAGACTTATGACTACCAATGGCATAAGCGGCAATAATCATGCCTTCTAGTAGTGCATGAGGGTCTCGTTCAAGGATGTAACGATCCTTGAAAGTGCCTGGCTCACCTTCATCAGCATTTACAACAAGATACTTGGGCTTAGAACTATCCTTTGGAACAAAAGACCACTTCCTACCTGCCGGAAACCCAGCGCCACCAAGACCGCGGAGATTAGCTTTAGAAACTTCGTCGATAACTTGCGCTGGAGTCATTGACGACAGAACTTTCTTGGCCGCCTGATAACCTCCACCGGCAAGATACGCATCGCACCAGGTGCCTTCCATCTTGTCAAGACGAAGAGAAAGCAACGGACCGTCTGTAGAAACTATCGTCTTAGGTTCTAAAGACTCGCTTATGATTGAAGAATCCGAAGAAGCCTTTTGGAGAAGAGCATCTAGGCTCACGCCGTCACTCGAATCATCCACTGGGCCAATAAACTGGTCGTCGAGCTGAACCATGGGGGCTATTTCACAGGCGCACAAACACTCAACTTCCGTAAGAGTGAATTCTCCGTCAGGGGTCGTATCACCAGGGTTTAGCTTTAAACGATCTTTGAGTTTTTGGAGAACACTATCAGCGCCTCGCAGCAAACACGGCAAGCTTGTACAAACCCGAAGTTCGTGTCGGCCTACTGGTTCAGTACGAAACATCGAGTAGAAAGACACCACTTCACGTACATGAGAAACGGCAACGCCTAGGAGGCGACCCACCCACGACTCAGCTTCTGAAGAAACGTAGCCTAGCTCATCTTGGACGAGCCACAAAAGTGGTAGCATCGCTGCACGTGGCTCATCGTAACGTCCTATGATTTCGTGGGCCTGTTGCTCGAGCTTTACAAAATTCACCGATCTAGCTCGCCTCCGATCATATTGACAGACCCAAATGTGGGAATGACGTCAGCGATCATATCTCCGACAAGAAGCTTCTGGAGCGCTGACATAATCGCAAAACAAGGTGGCCGGACCCGTACACGGTAAGCTCGGCCAGTTCCATCACTCACAAGATAAAACCCAAGTTCTCCGTTAGCCCCTTCTACCGGAAAATAAACTTCGCCTTTCGGAGGGCGAATTCCATGTCCGTACATGACAAGCTTAAAATGCTGCATCAATCCTTCAATGTTTCCGTAAGTGTCTTCCTTCGGCGGCAAGAAAACACGCTTTTCATCTGAAGCAATGTTTGCATGCTGAGATTTCGCCGCACCTTCCAGTGTTGGCCCCGGAACAGCACACGAATCAGCAATGACCGGAATATTACCTACCTTGGCTTGATCAACCATCTCTGATGCGGGCATCTCTGAGGCGGGTATCGGTTGCCCAGTCTCAGGATTGCCA
>CAZQMT010000074.1:0-9652 GCA_964594555.1 uncultured Vicinamibacterales bacterium | reverse complement strand
CAGAAGCACTTTGCTTATTACAACTAAACCAAAAAAGCTAGTAGATGCCCGCATTCTTTTTTCTCCAGCAATTACAATAACTCAATTCACCACAACAAATTCTGAATGCACCCTATCACCTATTCAATCAACCCAAGCGAGTTCAGAATACCTGGAACAATAAACCATTAGTCTTTGACGGCGATTCCTTTCACCTCGAAACGCCCTCCAAGAATAAGTGGCCCAGAACCTAGAAACGCTCTGGCGGGAAAATCGTCGCCATCAAAATAGGTCCGGTACACATCATTGAATTGTCCATAAAGAGACATATCCGGACAGTAAACTTCTACTGCAACTAAATCATTCATGGTCATATCGGCAGCTTCAAGAGTGGCCTTAAGTCCATCAAGGATAATTCTGACTTCCTCCTCAACACTAGATGGTGGTTTTCCCGTATCAGAATCAATTCCAATCCGTCCAGCCAAATAGAGCGTTTTCCCAACCAGTACTCCATCACTGAACGGTAAATCTGGGTTACTAGAAGCCAACTTTATATGGCGACGTTCGCCAGACTCTTTAGAAACCCCAACAACACCAAGCACAAAAACCCATACCACTCCGACCGTAAGCGGCAAAGCAATCAATCGTGCAATTCCTCTCATGGCGAACTCCTCTCTATAAATAAGACATGTAAGTGTAGCGTCGAGAAACTCCTTACAGACGCGCATCTGCTCATCTTATGACGGACGTGACAATAAGGCACCTATAAATACTTCCGACAACCTCCCAGCCGAGAAACCACCCATCACGCGTTATTGGAGTACGCGCTAAACATGGCCAGAAAGCCGTGATACACTGAGCTTCACTGTTAGGATAGATCCTCTTGCCTTCCTATGCGCTTCCGCTACAAATCGATACGCAGCCTGCTAGCTTTCGCCATGTCCAGCCTAGGCATGCTCGCTTGCCAAAACAACACGCTCCCCACTGATCAAAAAACACTACCGGGACCATGTTTAATTCACTTCGAAGATACCGCAGCAGCGGCCGGCATAGACTTTCTACATTTCGGAGAAAAACGCTCTTCTCTTTTGCCTGAAGATAACGGTTCAGGCGTAGCAATCGGCGACTATGACAACGACGGCTACGATGACATCTATTTTGTCAACTTTGCCGGCCCGGCACTTATGCCGCAAGAAGAGCTTATCCGTACTCGTCGCGGAGGCCGATTATTCCGCAATACAGGTGATGGTACATTTTCCGATGTAACCCAAACCGCCAACCTAGTACACATAGGATGGGATATGGCTGCGGTATGGGCCGACCTGGACGGTGATGGATGGCTCGATTTACTTATTACCGGTATTAATGAAGTCGCTTTATATAAGAATCAAGGTGACGGAACGTTCATTAACCAAAGCGAGGATGCCGGACTGGGAAATCTCAACTGCTTCGCCAGTGGCCCCGCCATAGGCGATTACGACGTCGACGGAGATCTTGATGTTTACGTTCCGTGTTACGTTGATTTCCCATGGGACCGCGCTCGCAAGCGATCGATGGTCGGAGGACGTCCGGCCCCAATGACAACTCCAGCCGACTATCCACCACAGCGCAATTTTCTTTTTAAGAATAATGGAGACGCTCAATTCCTCGATGATGCGAAACATGCCAATGTCCTTGATTCAAGCGGACGTGGTTTACAGGCTGTCTTCGCAGATCTTGATGACGACCTCTGGCCCGATCTCTACGTAGCAAACGACCAATCATTTGATCGCCTATTTCTCAATAAAAAAGACGGCACCTTTGAGAACCTCGCACCAACGGCCGGCACCAACGACCCAAGAGCCGGCATGGGTATCGGCGTTGGAGATTACAACGCAGATGGCCTAATCGACCTTTTTCTTACTCATTGGGTTGGAGAACAGAACGCACTCTATCTTAATCGTTCAAAAACAGGCAGACTCCTCTTCGAAGATCGTGCACTCGAAGAACGGCTCGCACCCACCGATTCAGATCTTGTTGGCTGGGCAACAGGATTCTTTGACTTTGAGCTCGACGGAGATCTTGATATTCTGATAGTCAATGGCTCGACAATTGAAGACGAATGGACGCTCGATGTACTTAGTGACCCCAAGATGATTCCACAGCCTCTGCATCTTTACGAGCGCCTAAATAGCCATTACACAAATGTTTCCGCTTGCGCTGGCCCTCCTTTTACTTTAGACCTGGTCGGAAGAGGCGGCGCATTTACAGATTATGACCGCGATGGCTTAATCGACGTCGTAATTTCAACGCACAACGGCCCTCCTCTACTGCTACACAATACCTCCTCGACTGAAGGACACTGGCTCCAAATCGAGCTTGTCGGTCGAGAGCAAAACAAATGGGCTGTCGGCGCCAAGGTTTCTGTTCATACAGAATCTGGCCCCTTGGTTCGAACGCATTTAGCCGGCGAGAGCTATCTCAGTGCTAATTCCTCACGTCTGCATTTCGGACTTGGTTCTATCGAAACGGCATTGGACGTCGAAGTAAGATGGCCCTCTGGCGAGATAACTCGAATCAAAGAAATTCCGATTGATAGGACCATTAGACTACGACAAGATACCAACGCGTGGGAAGAAGTCCCATTACGACCCTCCACGCCGCGCCCATGGGGACAATGAATATGAAACAAACTTCTATAGCTTCTATAAGTTCATTTCTGTGTCTATTAATTACGACTATTTTGTTGTTCACCACAACTGCATGTAACTCAACGGAAGAAGAAAAGCTCACTGAGTCCGCGAAAACGGTAACCGGTGGCGAGCCTTTCCATGGGGTGCTTCCCTATAGAGAGAAGGACGCTAAACTTGCATTAATTCGTCCCGTATTTGCACAAGCTGGTGAAGTGGCACTTCCGGATAGCTTAAGCGTCATTGGCCTTTCTATTGACGGCGAAGCCCGCGCCTATCCGCTTTATATTTTAAAAAGCCATCAAGTCATCAACGACCAAGTCGGCGATGTGCCAGTCGCTGGTTCCTGGTGACCATCTGAACAATCGGTCGTGGTTCACGACCGCAGAGTTGGAGAGCAGCAACTGACGCTTGGAGTTTCAGGAAAACTCGTAGATGGCAATCTTGTCATGTACGATCGGGAAACAGACTCTGCCTGGCTTCAACGAAACGGCGAAGCGCTTGAAGGAGCTTTGATTGGAAAAACCCTGGAAGAACTTCCCGCTGACCAGTGGACACTCGCTCGGTGGGACGAATGGAAGACTAAACACCCAAAAACATTAGTTCTCACTTGCGCTCATTGCGATGGCACCGGCCCAGCTGTTGGAACAATTGACGAACTTGATCGAGAACAATGAAATATTATACGAGAATCAGAACAAGTCGTTTAGCTATTTGACAGTCTCGTATCTCACAGCCAACTAGCTTTAGGTCCACTTGCATTGAGACATCCTAGTAAGTTTTGTATTGCACTATCAAATTAACTAGAACACCTCCAAACAAGATAAACTACTAGGTATGGCTGGCAATACCTTCGGACAACTCTTCCGTGTCACAACTGCGGGTGAAAGCCATGGGCCTGGCTATGTAGCCATCCTTGACGGAGTGCCTCCTGGCCTAGAACTTTCAGAGAGAGACATCCAACCAGATCTAGACCGTCGTCGACCAGGTCAGTCCGCCATCGTCTCTCAGCGCCAGGAAACTGACACCATCGAAATCCTATCAGGAGTGTTTGAAGGTCGTACGACTGGCACACCAATTGCCCTACTGATTAAAAATAACGATCAACGTCCACGAGACTATGAGGCGATTAAAAACATCTATCGTCCTGGTCATGCTGACTACACATTCGATGCGAAATTCGGTTTGCGAGATTACAGAGGCGGTGGTCGATCAAGTGCTCGAGAAACATCAGTTCGCGTAGCGGCCGGGGCTATTGCAAAAAAAATGCTTCGAGAGCGCTTCGACATAAACATCATCGGGTACGTGACACAAATTGGACACCTCATTGCAAAGATCCCTGATCCCGCAGCAGTTAAACTTGAACAGGTCGAAGCATCACCAACGCGATGTCCAGATCCGGATGTCGCGAAACAAATGGTTGATCTCATCAAACTGTTACAAAAAGAAGCAGACTCAGTTGGTGGGGTCGCACAAATCGTAGCCATTAACGTACCGGCTGGTTGGGGTGAACCTGTCTTTGACAAGCTCAAAGCTGACCTCGGAAAAGCCATGCTCAGTCTTCCAGCTGTTCTTGGCTTTGAGTACGGAGCAGGATTCGCCGTTTCTGATGCAAGAGGAAGTAAAAACAACGATCTTTTTACAACAGACAGCGGACGTATCGTCACGAGGTCAAATCGACACGGCGGCATGCTCGGAGGGATTTCTAGTGGTATGCCTATAGTGGTACGGTGTGCAGTGAAACCTACTAGTTCGCTCCCACAGCCACAAGAAACAGTTACAAACCATGGGACACCAACAACCATAACGACAAAGGGGCGCCACGATCCGTGCCTGCTTCCCCGTTTTGTCCCAATGGCCGAAGCGATGATGGCCCTCGTCCTCGCAGATCACGCACTTCGACACCAAACTCTTAGCGAAGAATCCTCATAAAAGCTTACCTGGCTTTTACTAAGCCTGTAAGAGACGATACTTACGTTGGCCTTATGTAAGACGCATCGCTCAAGATCAATGTCCGACAGCCTTCCCACCACGCCGCTGATCGGCAGCGCCAAAACGGATGCCGGTTTGCATGTCGACCAGTATAGAGTGTGCATCACCGATCGATGGGCGTGTTTGAATCACATGCCCCTTCAGCTCAAGTGCTTTTGTAACATTTTCGTCGAGACCACCTTTTTCGTAAACCAGTTCGTCCGGGACCCATTGATGGTGGAATCTGGTCGCGTCAACAGCGTCCTGTGCCCCAAGCCCATGATCGACCACATTCATAACAATCTGGAACACTGTATTAATAATCGTTGATCCACCAGGAGAACCCGTCACAAGCCGAACTTTGCCATCCTTAAATACTATCGTTGGAGACATTGAAGAAAGCGGACGCTTTCGCGGCTCAATAATATTATCTTCGCTTTGGATTAAACCGAATATATTAGGAACACCTACTTTAATCGTAAAGTTGTCCATTTCGTTATTCATCAAAAAACCCGTGCCTGGAATAGTTACACCAGAACCAAAAAGTGACTTCAAGGTATAGGTATTCGAAACAGCATTACCGTGGCGATCGATCACGGAAAAATGTGTCGTGTTTTCGCTTTCGAATGGAAATGGATCTCCTGCACCGACCTCACTCGAGGGCGTAGCTTTTTCTGAGTCGATACCTTTCCTTCGATGTTCAGCATATTTCTTTGAAGTCAAACCACTCACTGGCACTGGCGAAAAATCTGCATCCGCCATGAATTCAGCACGGTCGGCATATGCACGCCGCATCGCCTCAGCCACTGAATGAATCGTTTCTGCAGTATTGTGACCCGATGCAGTAAGGTTCTCATGTTCGACCATATTCAACATTTCAACTAGGACAGTTCCCCCTGAACTCGGAGGAGGCATCGCTGCGATACTATGTCCTCTATAATTACCCCTTACTGGCTCTCTAACGACAACCTTGTACTCTTTAAAATCTTCTTCATTAATTATTCCTCCGCCGCGCGCCATCTCTTCCGCGACAAGACTCGGCACCTTCCCTTCATAGAAGCCACTTGCACCACGACTAGCAAGCATTCGAAGCGTGTCGGCCAAGTCTGGTTGTATAAAAACATCCCCTTCCTCATAAAAGTCTCCATCACGAAGAAAAATCCTTTTGCTCTCGGGAAACTGTGACAGTAATGGCTCGGCTCTGGAGAGCGACCTCGCCAGAAAAGCGTCGATCGGAAATCCTTTTTCTGCGAGGTCGATAGAAGGAGCAAGGACTTCCCCAGGACTCATCGTCCCATAACGTTCAAGAGCTTCGAACAACCCCGCCACTGCTCCTGGCACCGCCGCGGACAAATGCCCGACGTTAGCAATTTTTGGGATAATTTCACCAGAAGAATCAAGATACATATCTCGATGAGAACGTAGTGGTGCCATCGCTCGATAATCTATCGCCACAGTCTCATCAGTCTCCACATGGTGAACAATCATAAAACCATCGGCCCCCAAATTTCCGGCCTCTGGCCAGGTCACACAAAGCGCAAAGCCAACGGCAACCGCAGCATCAATTGCATTACCGCCTTTTTCTAGAATTTCAGCTCCGACCTTAGAAGCAATGGGGCTAACCGAAACCACCATTCCGTGCTTACCCTGCACTGGGTCTCTCGAAACCGCTGTAACGGTCGCCCTGAAACACACTAAGGACAAAGAAAGGATCATCAGCACAGCGCACGAGAGCTTCATTTCTTTTTTCATATTTTTCACCAGACCTACTCAGAAGAAATCATCACACAATCTCACCACAACTAATCATTCACTTTTCTACCATGACAGGAAGAATCACGTGGGACGGCCGAGTCTTGTCATGGTGAATCGTGTTATGCGCAGACACTTGCCTAGTGGCTGCACCAATTGTCTCACCCGTATTCGGATTTATGTCAAATTCTGGAAAGTTACTACTCGAAATCTCAACACGTATACGATGCCCCGACGCAAACAAATTTGCGGTCGTCCAAAGATCAATACTAAACTCATAGACTTTATTGGGCTCCATTAACTCTGGTGACGCCACAGATGATCGATAGCGTGCCCTTACCAGTCCATTCGCAAGATTCATAGCGTAACCAGACGGATAATCATTGTTCCTCGGATGTACGTCGACCAATTTAGCTGTAAAATCAGTATCCACAGCCGTCGAGGACGCCCAAAGTTTCACAGTAACGGGCCCAATCACCTTAACTGATTCCTTCAGGGGAGGCGTCTCAAACACAAGGACATCTGGACGAACAGCAAGCGGCAAAGCGTTGTCGCATCCAAAAATATCCTCTCGGCAACGTTGATCAAATGGGCCATTAGGAATTAGGCTCCCCCCAGACAAAATCCTCCCACCAATCGTCGGCACAGGATTGGAGGGACTAAATTCATACGAACTTAATTCTGTGTCCGCTTGTGAACGCACACGATCAAGACTGCCATCACCATGGAAATAGTATGGCGTTGCTTTTGCTTCCTGAGGTGGCCACTCAGATGCCACGTGCCAACTCCCACCGTGACCTAGATATCCATCTCTGCTCTTCAGGCCAGAACCTCCCCCCATCACAAAGATTCGAACAGGAGGTTCATCCAAGATCCCGGTATCTTTACCTTTTAAAACATGATCGAACCATCGTGCACGAAGAGCGTCATAGTCAACAATAGCCTCAGGACCAAAATCAACATCCCCCACCACACGCTTAGGAATATTACCTGGGCCATGAATCCATGGCCCAACAATTAACTTTGTGGCACGCCGATGACGCTTAGCCATCGCCTCATAATTCGTAATTGTTCCCCGCTGGAAACCATCGTACCAACCACCAAGGTAGTAAGAAGGAATGTCTGGAAAATCATCATACAGATGCTCAAAGGCATAACCGTTTTGCATCCAATAGTCATCGAAGTCTGGATGGAACACCCAGTCTCCGTACCACTCCGCTATCTCTGGGTCCGCTTGAAGCGCGGGAATAAGACTTCTCGCAGGAAGCCTAAGCCAGTCATCAAAATGCTTTTGGGCTTGTCCGAAGTGCCTAGCTACTGCAGAATCTTCTAAAGCAAATTGACCTGTGGCTGCCAAACTAAGGGCGTAGCCAACATTATGGGTAAGCTTGAAGCCACCACCCTGTCCAGCACCATCTTGGTAGTAATTAGCAGTACCTTCACGCACAAAGTACGCTTTCAAGGCCGGCGGTGCAAGAGCCGCTAACGAATGCAAGGTCCCTGCCGAGTATGATCCGCCGATAGCACCCACCTGGCCATCTGACCACGATTGCGCTGCGATCCATTGAGTGGCGTCATAACCGTCTGGCCCATCGTTTACGTAAATATAAAACTCGCCCTCTGATTCAAATCTCCCTCGAATGTCTTGAACAACAACCACATAACCACGACTAGCAAAATAGCTTCCAATCGTCTCAAACCGCCCGCCGTTTTTCCCATAAGGCGTGCGTTCCATTAGAGTTGGGAACTGCCCCTTCGCAATCGCTCCGGCTTGAGCTGGAAAGTAGATGTCCGTTGCCAACAAAGTCCCATCACTCATTGGCACCATTACACTTTTCGAAACAGAAACCCCATACGATTCCTGCGATGTTTCAACCTTTGTATTGATTATTGAAATGCTTAGAATACAAAGTAGCGCTAGTCTAAAAGGAATCCCTCTGACGAGAGAACCACGAAAGACATTCATAAGCTATTCCTTCCTAAGTGACTGATAAAAGCGTCCTAACAACTCGCCTCTAATATAAGCGCTACGAAGAATATCATGGGCAGGTCCAACAAAAGAACGGAATCGAAATAGAAACATCGCATATCGCTTGCATGAATAGAGACAATGATTAATCATTCACTAGATGATATACCGTTGAACTTTTAGTTGAACCCACACTTACACGTTTACTATAGACCGCGAGGGAAGAACATCAATGTCAAGCTCTGAAACTACTACAAGAGGAATTCGCGTTCGGGTCGAGGCCGAGTATTGCCCAGAACGCTCTCAGCCTTTTAAAAATGCATGGTTTTTTCTCTATACAGTCGAAATTTCAAACGAAGGCCAAGAAAAAGTTCAACTCGTAAGCCGGCACTGGATTATCACAGACGCAAGAGAGCAAATAGAGGAGGTTCGCGGCCCAGGTGTTGTAGGGAAGCAACCCGTACTTAATCCAGGACAAGCTTTCCAGTACACATCTGGCTGTCCACTCACTACTCCGTTCGGATCAATGCGAGGAACCTACCAGATGGTCTCAGAAGATGGGCAAAACTTCGATATCGAAATAGCGCCTTTTACCTTAACAGAGCCCTACGACACCATTCACTGAACGACAGGACCCTCAACTCTAATCAAAACACGTCTACAGCACTTGCCTGTAGAGCCTCAAGCTCAGAGATCTTCGACTCATAGTTCCCGAACCATCCCATCCCTGACGCTCGACTTGCTGCAGCTTTCAAATTTTCTTCTGAAATATCAAGAGCATCGTACAATTCTCGTGCTGATTTTTTATTTCCCTCTAGTAACTCCAGAACAGCAAGGCCAAAATTCGCTTCAATCTCTCGGAGTTTCGGCGGAGCGTAATCAAGGTAAGTTTCCAATGCCAAACGCGCTGCTGAATAACTTTGAGTTGATGACTCATAGAGCGCTAGTGAGAGTAAATCACGAAGATGTGTACGGTTAATTGCAAGCGACTCCTCCCAGGCTAAAACTGCTTCATCTACGCGGCCTAGTCTAGCGAGAAGCTGCCCTAACTGCAGATACGCAGCCGAAGCACTCGGATATTCCGTTATGACGCCTCGAAGCTGAGCCTCTGCCTCATCATATCTATGCGCCCAAGCCAAAACTTGCGCTAAGGCAAGACGGCCATTGAAAAAATAGCTGTCATCAAGCGAAGACAAGTGAGCCGAATACACACCGACAATCTGTTTGTCACTCCAATCCGCCTGAGGAAAAACAAGCTTACCTTCAACAATAAGTTCACCAAGCTTGGCGGCGATCAATTGATGTGCTTCAA
>CAZQMT010000073.1:0-10418 GCA_964594555.1 uncultured Vicinamibacterales bacterium | reverse complement strand
CCGCCAGTGTCGCAATCACTGAAGAACCACCATAGCTCATCAACGGCAGTGTGAGCCCCTTAACAGGTGCGAGACCAGCTGACATCGCAACGTTATAAACCACCTGAAAAACAAATCCGGATACAATCCCAATCACCAAGTAGGTGCCAATTTTTTCTCTCGCTATCTCCGCTGCTACCAGAGCACGATTAATCACAAAAAGATACAACCCTAGCACCACGACAACACCAAAAAAACCAAGTTCTTCGGCCAATACAGAAAAGATAAAATCGTTATGTACTACCGGAAGAAACTTGTATTGACCTTGCGTACCACGCGTATAACCTTTTCCAGTTAAGCCACCGGATCCCACCGTAATTTTGGCTTGGATTTGTTGATAGCCAGCCCCTTGAGAGTCCTTTTCCGGGGCAAGGAACACAGAAAGACGACTACGCTGATAATCCTGTAGCGCGTAGGTCCAAACGAACGGGGTCACAAAAAGTGACAGTAATACTATCATCCCAATGTAACGAAACCTGAGACCCGCCACAAACGCGATGCCAAGAAAGACCGGTAGAAGAGTCATCGCTGTACCAAGGTCTGGCTCCTTCGCAATAAGTACAAACGGTGCCACTAGCACTGCAGCCCCCATCAGTAAAGATCCCAGGTTCCGAGCACCGTTACGACTTTCATTAAATAATGCCGCTATTACGACCGCTAAAAACAAACGGGCGAATTCAGACGGCTGAAAATTTATAAACCCAAACGAGACCCAACGTCTCGCACCTCCATGCACAATACCCGCAACGAGTACATAGACAAGCACCGCAAGTAGTAGTACATAAATCAGAACGGCATGGTTTGTAAAAATTCGATAGTCGATCATCGAAAAAACAGCTAGAACCAAAAGCCCAAGGCCGATAGCATAAAGCTGTGTATAAAACTGCTGACTTGCAGACTGGGTAGCACTATCGTAAGTCGCACTGTGAATCATCGCCAAACCAATTCCACTTAAAAGCAGGATCGCGGCAAGCATTGACCAGTCACAATGCGCAATTAAACGTCGTTCAAACATAACTTAAGCTACTAAGATTCGATTGTGATGAACATGAGTGTCGCAAATCAATTGGCGACCTCTTCAGATATCGCTACATCTGATAGCGGTACGGGATAGGCTGGTAATGGCTTGCCCTCCGCTTTAGCAAAATAGGTCTGAAGCACATGTCTCGCAATCGGCGCAGCGAGATAACCATGCTCTGCGTGCTCAGCCAGAATCACTCCAGCAATTTGTGGGTTCTCCTCCGGAGCAAAAAATACAAACCAACCATGATCTCGTAACGCCGCTTCCTGTTCCCCCAAGGTTTCCTGACCTGCTCGCGAGATCACCTGAGCAGTACCTGTCTTACCCGCTACATTACGTCCCTCAATACTAGCGCGTCCACCGGTGCCAGCACGATTCACAACGCGCCAGAGTCCCTCATGCACTATTTCAATAGTCTCAGGTTTTAAATCAATAGTCGTGGGCACAGGAGCCGGAGCCGACCGCCATCCTTGACCATCGTCAATCGCTTTCAGCAAATGAGGTACATACCGTATGCCACCATTAGCAACCGTCGAAATCATAACCGCCAAAGAAATTGGTGTAACCCATACTTGCCCCTGCCCAATAGCTACTGAGACTGTCTCACCGGCATACCATCTTTCACCCGTCTGTCTTTTTTTCCACGCCGTTGAAGGCATAATGCCTTGTAACTCACTTGGTAGATCAATACCACTTATCTCACCTAAACCGAGAGCCGTTCCCCATTTATGTAGAAGATCGATGCCAACCATGTTACCCACTGTATAAAAATAAACATTACATGATTTTTCTAGAGCTGTTTGTACGTCGATTAATCCATGACCTTGACGCAAGTGACATCGGAAGTAGCGCCCATAAAAATTAGCACCACCATTACACCGGACCTTAAAATCAGAGGAAATAATCTTTTCCTCAAGAGCTGCGACTGCTACAACGATTTTAAAAATCGACCCTGGTGAATATCGTCCCTGGATCGGACGATTCTGAAGTGGACGAAGCTCATCAGCATTAAGCTTTTTCCATGCCTTCATGTCAATACCCGAAGCGAATACGTTCGGGTTATAGGAAGGCAAGCTGACAAGAGCTAATACTTCACCAGAATTTGGATCGAGCACAACAGCCGAGCCATAAAATTCATTTGCCTTGAAACCCTGCTCAGCAGCCAACTGCAAATCGTAGTCCAGCGAAAGCTGGAGACGACTACCAGCTTTCGTTCGAACTTCATTAAAGGTTTCAAGCTCTCGCCCGAGGCTATTCACAATAACTCGACGAAGACCGTCTGTGCCCATTAGCAGACGGTTGTAATTTTTTTCTAATCCAGATTGTCCAACAACGGTACCTCTCTTAAGGCCCTCAAAATCTGCAAGTGACATCTGTGTGTCAGTAATCTCTCCGACGTAACCAAATGAATGGGCTGCCACACTACTGGCGGGATAGTAGCGCGTGGGTACTTGCTCAATGACTACACCGGGAAGCTCGTGTTTGTGTGCTTCAACTGCTGCGACCTGATCCAACGACGCATCATGAATCATCACATTACGCCGATAACCAGGCTCGTCACGATGAAGCTCAAGAATCGCGCCCAATTCTTTTTCATCGACCTTAACAAATGCCGAAAGCTTTCGAACTAAAAGATTAAGATTCTCGCTCTGCTCACGAATAAGTGAAATGTTTAGCGCGTAACGATTTTCAACCAATACCCGGCCATCCCGATCGAATACCCCCCCGCGAGACGCATGGAGCGTCCGTGCACGTCGGTGATTATTCTCTGCTAACTCTAGGAACCGAGCGTGTTGAGCAACTTGTAAATACCAAAAACTGACTATCAGCGCGACAAAACCAAATATAACGGCATAACGAATTATCCCTACACGAGTAAGCTGCTCGCCACTATTCCTACTGGACTTTATCTCCCCCATACATCCACACCTTATAAAAACTCCAAACTGATCGGCTCATCTATCCCCATCGGGATGACTTATCAAGGCTCTGCTTACTACTACCCCTCCCTAGCCGAAACAACCTCGAGTAAAACCAACTACGATTAAAAACCTTAGAAGACCAGTCAAGCAGCCAGAATATAAGAAAGCCTGCCAAGCCAGTAGTCAAGGTGTGTTGTAAAACCTGGTCGTACGGAAATTCGAGAGTCCGATTATTGAATAGCAACGAAAGTCCCACATAACCAGCATTGCTAAAAGCTGTTCCCGCTAGGAGAATGACGATACGCGGTACAACACCAGCCACAATTAACTGTGTACCAGCTACACCAGCACAAAATCCGACTATTGTCTTAACAAATCCTCCCATACCAAGAATGCCACCGGAAAGCATGTCTTGTAACAAACCCCCAATAGCACCCGTTAAAAGTCCAAATTCAGGCCCCCTTTGCAACCCTACATAAACCACAGCCAAAATCACAAAGTCGATGAATATTCCATATTGAAAAAAAGGTCCTGCCAGACAGGCCTGGATAAAAAGTGCAATTAAAACGTAAATGACAATCCGAAGAGCACTCACTCAACATCCTCAGTAGGTAGTGCATCTGTCGATGACAAAAGAACAACGATTACCTCAGAAAGCTGAGAAAAATCTACGGCAGGTTCAACTTCGATGACTTGATGGAGCCCAGAACCCCTCTCAACGGACTTCACTTGACCGATGGCAAAGCCTCGAGGATAGATACCCTCAATCCCAGAGGTGATAATACGCTCACCCACATTAACCTCATCAAGATTTGAAACATAGTTCATACTCAGTAAGGTTGTCGAACCAATACCGGTGACTATTCCAGCAACACCTGTTTGTTCGATTACAGCTCCGGCAGCTGCCTCGCGATCAATGATTAGTTGAATCTTCGCTACCGTTTGTCCGATCTGACTAACGACTCTCCCTACGATACCTTTTGGTCCAAGAACCGCCATGTCCTGACGAAGACCGTCATCAAATCCCTTGTCGACCACAACAGCACGAAACCAAGGCGTGGTATCAACAGCAAGAATCGAAGCTGCTGTTGTTGGCAGATCTAACTTGGAACGAAGTTCCAGTAACTGTTCAAGCCTGAGAGTACGATTAACCAGTGCACTACGTTCCTGAAGTTTGAAGTGGAGTTCATTCACTTGGTTACGCAACAACTCATTCTCTTCACTCGTGCCTTGGAGTCCGATGTAGCCGCTCCAAATATCATTAACACTGTTCACAACAGTCGAAGTCATACGTTGGACATGTGAAAAAATGACAAAAATGCTGACCTCAAGAGGACTTATCCTAGCTCCTTGACCGATCTGTCCAGAAATGAGAAGTATGTTGGACAGCAACACAACGACCAGAAGTAAGGTCGTTCGTCTCTTGAGCTCTAACACTACCGCCTCCCGCCTCGGCTCATGTCTCGTACACAAACCGAGTCCTTGGCAGTGAACGTCCGCCAGTACACGATGCCGTATCAGATAACACCGTGAAAACCTAATCGAGGGAGATTTTTCGTAACAGGGGGAAATCGTTCAGCATATTCCCAGCCCCCTGTACTACAGACGTAAGCGGATTCTCAGCCATCGACAGCGGTAATCCGGTATCTTCACGTAGCCGCTTATCCAAGTTCCTCAGCAAGGAGCCACCACCGGTCAACACTACTCCCCGATCAGAGATATCAGCCGACAGCTCTGGTGGTGTAGCCTCCAAGGCTACACGAACAGCATCAACGATGACATTGACAGTGTCCGCGAGTGCTTCTCGAATCTCCTCATCACTGACGGTAACGGTCTTAGGCACGCCTTCTACTAGATGACGGCCCTTAATCTCCATCGTGACACGCTTCTCCAATGGAAAAGCCGAACCAATTTCCATTTTGATCTGCTCAGCTGTTCGTTCGCCTATTAGCAGATTGTAGTTTCTCTTGACATATTGAGTGATAGCTTCATCCATCTCGTTTCCAGCAACCCGAACCGCCTTACTGTAAACGATACCAGCCAGCGAAATCACTGCAATATCAGTAGTGCCACCACCTATATCAACCACCATATTCCCCGCAGGCTCCGTAATAGGCATGCCCGCGCCAATCGCTGCTGCCATCGCTTCCTCGACAAGGTGAACCTCACTAGCTTTAGCACGGTAGGCACTATCCTTAACAGCTCGTTTCTCAACCTGCGTGATTTCGGAAGGCACTCCAATGACGATCCGTGGCCGCACCCAAACCACACGTTTATGGGCCTTTCGAATAAAGTAGGCCAACATATTATCGGTAACCTCAAAGTCAGCAATCACGCCGTCCTTCATCGGCCTGATCGCCACAATGTTACCTGGGGTTCGACCTAGCATCTCCTTGGCTTCCTTACCAACAGCCTCAATCCCCCCCGTAACCTTGTTGATCGCCACAATTGACGGTTCGTCAACCACAATCCCCTTTGAACGGGCAAAAACGCAGGTATTTGCCGTACCAAGATCTATAGCTAAATCATTAGAAAACAAAGAAAACAGGGAAGAAAGACTCAAACGACCACCCCTCTATTAACTACCTACCACCATCGATAAAACCAGCTAAATGGCTATTCTCCGGCCACACCCACGCCAAAAACTCATACCGCTAAGTGATTCTGTACACCGAAAATATACCATACGCTCACACTGTCAGTGCGATCTACGACAGACAAAATCGACTCTCAGGCTAGAATACACAAAACCGTCCACATCGGACCTAAATCTAAACGGACTTGCTGGCGCCCAGCCTCTGCCGCTAAGATATCCAGCCGTGGCGTTTATGAGATCATTCGCCGAGAGGACCTATTAATTATGACTATGCTCGATCGGATGCGTCGACACAAAGCGTGGCTTAAATGGAGTCTCGTACTTGTCTGCTTTGCTTTCGTCTTCTTTTATATCCCAGATTTTCTCTCAGACAACAACGCCGCTGCTCCGAATGATGTCGTTGCGCAGGTCGACGGAAGGGATATCACTGCCGAGGCTTTCAGTCGAACATACCAAAATCAAATTGCCGCTTACCGCGCAGCCTACGGTGGCAATATCGACGAAAATATGCTCCGCCAACTTGGCGTTGAACAACAAATACTCCAGCGAATGATTGACGAACAAGCGGCTTTAGCCGAAGCCGAACGTCTCAACATCACAGCAACTGACGCTGAAGTTCGCGAATATCTACTTTCTATGCCTGCGTTTCAAGAAAACGGCCAGTTTATTGGTGAAACTCGCTACCGTCAGCTACTTCGTATGCAACAACCTCCGGTTAGCCCAGAGGACTTTGAGCGCACGGTTCGTGATAGCATCGCCATTCAAAAACTTCAAGATTCGATAACGCAATGGGTCTCGGTATCCAACGAGGAAGTCACGCGGGAATTTCATCAGCGAAACGAGAAGATTCGTATCAGTTTAGTGCCATTCTCCCCAGCTGTGTTTCGACACGAAATCAAGGTCACCAATACCGAACTCACTACATACTTCGAGGACAACAAGGAAGACTTTCGTATTCCAGAACGGCGAAAGGTTCGGTTTTTACTCATCGATACTGAATCACAACACGAGAACGTTACAGTCTCCGAAGAAGAACTCCAAAACACATACGACAACCAGTTCGAGCAATACTCAACCCCGGAACAAGTACATGCTCGCCATATCCTTTTGTCGACCAATGGTGAAAATGAAAAGGAAATTCGTGACAAAGCCGAAAAATTGTTAACCGAAGTCAAGCTCGGAGCAAATTTCGCCGAGCTGGCGAGAACACATTCAGACGACGAAGGAAGCGCCACGAATGGAGGAGACTTAAACTACTTCTCTCGCGGCCAGATGGTACCTGAATTTGAGGAAGTAGCATTCAGCCTCGAAGTCGGTGCAATCAGTGAACTTGTAAAGACACAGTTTGGTTTTCACATTATTTTGGTCGAAGACAAACGAGAAGCGGGAACACGTCCACTAGACGAAGTTCGAAGTCAAATTCTTGAACAACTCATACAACAAAAATCACAAACCTTGGCGACCAGTATCGGCGAAGCGATCTCCTCTGAGCTGGCTGGTGGTGGCACATTAGATTCAGTTGCTGAAGCCAGAGCCCTAACAGTCCAACAATCAGATTTTTTTGACGCTTCTGAACAAATTGTCGGGCTCGGGTTTTCTTCGGATGCTAGCCGTGTTGCCTTCACACTAGCCGATAAAGAAATCAGCGCTGAAGCTGTTACGACAACACAGGGGCCAGCTTTTCTAGAACTTTTTGAAAAGAAAGATGCTTATCTTCCGGAACTCGAAGAAGTCAGGGAGAAGGCGAACTCGACACTTGTCAGCGAACGTTCTGTCGAACTTGCACGTGCACGTGCCACAGAATTAGCTCCTCAATTCAAAGAGAATTTCTCATCCGCTGCGATTGCCGCAGGTCTTGAAATATTATCCACTGATGAACTTGTCGCACGTGGCTCAAGGCTGCCTGGAATCGGAGTAAATGAAGAAATCGACGAAGTAGCATTCGCGCTCCCAACCGGTGGAGTCAGCGACCCGATAGAAATTAACGACATGATGACGATCGTCCACGTTACCGAACGTGACGACGTTACATCGGAAGAAGTCGAAGCCGGCCGGGACGAGCTACGATCAGAGATGCTTGAAACAGAACGAATACAGTTTTTCTCTGCCTACATGGTAAAAGCCAAACAACGACTTCGTATAGAAATCAACCCCAACACCTTTGACCAACTTAGTGGAATCATTTAGAGCACTGTCAAATTTCCTGGCGAACTAAACACTCTAGACACAAGGTCTACTTCACCATACAGGTACATAAGGTAACAGTGCTAAAGGCTCACCACGTCGAAATAGTTCCAGTGGAATCGTAAGAGTTTTAAGGATTCTTTCCTCTCGCGTACTGAGGATTGATCTCATAAACGCCATGCGATTGTTCCCACCGAACGGACTCCTCGCAATGTCAAATAACGACTCTTGAGCCGGATAAATCACCAACTCAACCTCCGCATCAGAATCGATACCAGAGCTTTGCTTCGCAAGTGTCACAGCTCGTTTTAAACCACCAAGCTCATCGACAAGTCCGACATTAAACGCTTGCCGACCAGTCCACACACGGCCACGAGCGATTTCATCTATCTTCTCAGGTGTCATATGACGAGACTTCGCTGCCTTCTCAACAAATAGATCGTAAGTCGCACGCATTTGTTCTTCGAGTTTTTGTCGTGCATCATCAGAGTAAGGGCGTAATGGAGAGTGCATCGTTGCATTTTTGCCTCTGCTTATCGTTTCAACGTTGACGCCAAGTTTTTCGAGAGCACCAGAGAGCACAAATTTTCCAGCTATAACTCCAATCGATCCAGTTAACGTCGCTGGCTGAACAACAATCGAATGGGCTGCCATAGCAATGTAGTAACCTCCTGAGGCAGCAACATCAGACATCGAAGCGATTAGGGGCTTGTCAATACTAGCAAGCTGTAATTCTCGCCAAATCGCATCCGACGCAATCGCCGAACCACCTGGGCTATTGATGCGTAAGATAACCGCACGAACTGAGTCATCTTTTCGAACCTTTCGGATTTGCTTGACTAAGGTTGCAGCTCCAACAGACGACTGCCCGTCTGGCCCGTAGTACCGACTTTCACCAGCGGTGATAGTACCAACCGCATAAATGAGTGCAATTTTCGGACCTTGCCCCAAACCCACTGACGTGAGGTCCACTTGCCGGTAATGATCTCCTGAAAGAAAATTCTGGTCATCACTTAGTGCAACCATCTCATCTTCATATGCCAGTCCATCGACTAGCCCTAATCTAAGTGCCTCTTTCGGAAGAAATGGCCCTTGATCCAATATCGCTCGAACCTCTGCATTACTTTTTCCTCGACCTTCGGCGATACCGTGAATCAATTGTTCGTAAAGATCCAGGTTCAGGCCATCTGTCATTGCCAAGTGTTCAGGAGTGAACGTTTTCTCAGTAAACATGTTGCCCGCAGTCTTGTACTCGCCAACCTGAAGCATGTCCGCTGATGCGCCTAACTTCTCAAATGCATCATGAAGAAAAACTTCAAAATTGGCGACACCTGTCAACTCAAGGGAACTCGCCGGCATAAGAAAAATCTGATCGCATGCCGTTGCAAGGTAATAGTCCCGGTCATCAGGAAATGTTAAATAGGCAACAATAGGTTTACCGGACTCCTTGAAATCCAAGACTGCATCACGAAGTTCTTGATACTTTCCCCAGAAAGCATCTAGACCCGCTGGCATAATCACAACGCTCTTAATTCGAGAATCTACCTTGGCTTTGCGTAAATTGTTTACCAATGAACGTAGCGTCGGTGGTGACTCGGCTAACCTCGCTAAACCTCTCGGTCCAACCTCGGAAAGATCACCATGTAAACCCAAAACGAGCACCGAATTTTGACCAATAGTCGGCTCACGATTCATAAACGTGGAGGCAACTACAACTCCCACGAACGACACCACCACCACCAATCCGATCGAGACTAAAACCAACCTGGCACCATGCCAAAATGTCACTATCGCCCTCCTCGAAAGATGCTAAACCAATGCCCACATTTCTATTGTGAGTGCTTCAAACCTCGAAAAGCTACCTAACTTTTCTTCAGTCAATGTATCGACCCATTCTCCGATCTTCCGATATAATCGCCACCCGGTTGATAAACATGTTCCCACTGTGCGGAAGTGGCGGAACTGGCAGACGCGCAAGCCTCAGAAGCTTGTGGGCTTTGGCTCGTGGGGGTTCAAATCCCCCCTTCCGCACCATATTCTAGAAACTGCGTGCCCATTCAGCAACCGCAAAGAGAGGACAGCCGTGAGTAGTAGTCATCGTTTCAAGAACATCGTCTGTCTCGTGTCAGCAACTTTGATCTCCTCAGCGACCGGAGCACTTGGATCGGTAGCGCCGGAAGATAGTGGTGCTGCCGTGGCGATTCATGCCGGGCGTGTCATCGACGGACTCTCGGCCGAACCGCTGGGTCCATCGATCATCCTGATCGAAGGCGATCGGATCACTAAAGTCGGCCAGGACGTCGTGATACCAGCAGGTGCCCAGGAGATCGATCTGTCGGATTCGACCATCCTACCAGGACTCATTGATGCGCATACTCACGTACTCTTCGCTCCACAGGATGGCAAGAATCCTGTCCTAGAAAAATCGGTGGCATTCCGTACGCTCGAGGCGGCAGCCGCGGCGCGCCTCAGTCTGGAAGCAGGTTTTACGACACTTCGGGACACCGATTCGGAAGGCGCAGACTTCGCCGATGTAGCGGTGCGAGACGCAATTGCAGACGGCCTGATCCCCGGACCGCGTCTGCTGGTGTCGACGATGGCACTGTCGATTACTGGTGGGCATATGAACCATTTCGGTCTAGCACCAGCGATCGAC
>CAZQMT010000072.1:6049-10442 GCA_964594555.1 uncultured Vicinamibacterales bacterium | reverse complement strand
CCGAGGAAACCGCCTTCACAAGCCTGGAAGAGGCTGCTTCCACAAGCGGAAGAGAGAGATTGGTTTCGGCGGCCATCTCTTGAATCAAATTCAAGTCTTTCTCGAAGAGTCGTAAAGGAGCGCCCGCCTCGAAATCTCGCTCGGCATACTTGTCGATGGCCCGCTCAAGCATTGCTGATTGTCCCCATGCAGTTTTTAGGATGGGTTTAAGGTCAGCCGGGGAAACTCCGGTGGATGAGGCTAGGAGCATGGCCTCGGCGGCAGCATTAGCGTTGAGAAAGGTGAGCAGTTGATTGACCAGCTTGGCGATCGATCCGGCTCCGATTTCACCAACATGTCGTACGTTTGATCCAAGTGCTTCTAGCAGAGGTCTAATCTTGGCAAAGGCCTCGGCGTTACCTCCGGCCATGATCGTCAACTCGGCATTCTCTGCTCCGGCTGGACCACCGCTAACAGGTGCATCTAGAAAGGAAGCTTCACGCCTAGAGGCCTCAGTGTAAATCTCTCGAGCAAGGTTCGGGGCAATGGTTGAGTGGTCCACTAGGATCATCCCTGGCCGCGCGTTCGTAGCGATGCCGTTTGGGCCGAGAAATACCTGACGCGTGGCCTCCAGGGAGGGAAGGCAGGCGAGTATGATGTCGGCATTTTTTGAAACATCCAGTGGGGTTGATGCTGCCCGCGCCCCTAGGTCAACGACTGCTGACTCTTTGGTTCGGGTTCGGTTGTGTACGGTCAGTTCATGACCCGCTCGCACCACATGTTGGCTCATGGGAAGTCCCATTCGCCCGAGTCCAATGAAACCGACACGCATGTTCAAGTCCTCCCTCAGTAGGCCGCTTGTCAGCTCAGCAACTCCTAAAAAGCACAATAAAAATTAAGTTACGGTAAAAAAAGCCTTAGCCCTCCATGAATCGTTCTTGGCAGACCGATCCTACGTACACCAGAAAGACCGATATCGTATTCAACATCTAAAAGGTTTTCGCAACCTATGAAAGCGTGTACGCCTTGAGCGATTACTCGGCTAGCTTGTATATCTACGATAGTGTAATTATCGAGTCGACGTTCGTTTAAATCATCATCAAACTGCTCTCCAACGATTCGAAACTGCGCTGACAATGTAAGAGTTTTTGGATCCGTATAACCAAACCCAGCACCAAGCTGGTACCGCGGTACCTGTGGAACCCTATTACCCCTAAGATTCGGTAGTCTCGGTGCATCACGGAAGCGAGAGGTAGTAAATGCCGCAAGAGCATTCACCGTCAACTCTGGAATCGGTCGGATATCTGTCTCGATCTCGATCCCAGTCGCTCTGATTCTGCCAGCGTTCTGCCGTTGTCTTGTCGTAAGCTTAGGAGTCACATCAAGAGTAATATTAGCAATTGCATCATCGAGGTAATTCAAAAACCCTGTTACGCGTGTTGACATCCGACCGTTTGCCATCAACACACCACCCTCCATCCCAGTCAACCGCTCTGGCTCCAACAAAGGATTCGGATTCGTCACAACACTACCGACACGAAAACCTCGATGTAACTCGTTTAAAGTTGGTGTCCTATACGAACGATAGGCAGAGGCACGAAGCGTGAGGTTCGGAGCACTCTGCCAAGAAGCGGAGATACGGGGACTGAAAAAACTTACGGAGTGTGTCGGAGACGTGCTATCCCTAGGCTCAGATTTCCAAAAATCTCCTCGCCCACCAAGAACAACCGTTACAAAATCACTGGCGGTTAAGCTGGCCTGCCCATAAACAGAACCACCAATCTCCGTGCCACCAAATAGAAATGGGCCTGAGGGCACACCCCCCATAAACGAAAACCTGGTTTCATTGAGAGTTGAACGACTGTATTTTTCTTCGGCACCAATTCTTAGCACGTGGGTTCCAACCGGCCGAATCCATTCTCCAGATAAATTAACGAACGTACTGGGAGTTCGCTGATCACGTACCCGGCGCTCACTATTTCGATCACTGGCCACAGCTGAAAAAGACTGCGCGTAGGTCTGTGTCCCGCTACCTGCCCGAACAACCCAGGCCCCTCCAAATGTGGTCCCTTTGAGCTCAACTGATGCTTGCTGCCAGTCCGTATCATTTACTTGAACAGGTGTACCGTTACTACGCTCCTCTCGATACACAGCACCGCGCGCGTGTACTCGCCAATCATTCGAGCTGTAACCTGCGGTCCCAAACAAGTTCAGATAGTCACTATCCGCCGGTACATCGATTGCTCCTCGATCATCTTCAGACACTACGACAAATCCATCTGTTTCTAGCCACTCAGCACCAACGGTAGAAGTCCATCCCCACTTATTTCTCCCACCGCCGAAAAGTGAAACCCGCTTCATGTTGTGTGATCCAGCATTGACCGATGCACGCAGTCTTGCCCGATCGGGCTCAAAAGTGAGAATTTGTATTACCCCACCGAGCGCATCAGCCCCATAAAGATCGCCAGCTGCACCACGGACAACCTCCACCCTTTCAATGGCTGCTTGAGGGATGCGATTCCAGTAAACCCAGTTGCCAAAAGGATCATTCAGAGGCAGACCATCAGCCAGAACAAGCGTTCGGCTGGCACCGGAACCTGACACACCACGTAGTGTGACTCCTTGAGTTGTTGGGTTCGCTACCCTTGAAGAAGAACGTCTAAACAGACTGAAACCTGCAGTGTTCCTGAGCACATCATCGACCATCAAAGAAGCTGAGTTTAATATTTCGGCCGATGTGAGCACAGAAGTACTTGCCGGTGTAGCCAAACGCTTGACCCCGCGTGAAGCCGTCACGGTCACAGATTCAAATAACTCTTCTGGTTGCAAAACAAAATTGGCGCTTGTCAGGCCGTTGGAGATCAACGAAATAACTTGCCGCGCTTCAGCAAACCCTTGAGCCGAAACCCTGATGATGACTTCATCCGACTGAAGCCCCACAAACACAAAACGTCCATCGGCGCCCGTTTCTATCACAGTCATTGACTCAACACCGCCAATATCGATCTCAACCGAGGCCCCTGGAACAGGTGCGCCTGAAGAATCAACAACGCGGCCGCTCACCTGAGCGTCAGACTGCGAAAATCCTCGCGTCGCTAGGTTCACGCCAACTGCTTCGGACACACCAGACGATACGACTAGCGACACAACAACGGCACAAACACCAAACATCGAGCTGGAAGTCATATGGAGCACTGAAAAAAAAATTTATCCTCCCTGGATATCTCCATCGAGACCTTTAATACGAATTTCCATGAGCGAGTCCTCATCGTCTTTCATGTCTATCTCACCGGACGGCAAAGAATTCAAACTGAAAAAATATGCTAAAACATCGACGTACTCACTTCGTCGCAAACTACCAGGATTGTCTTCTGGCATTATCGCGCTGACTAACTCAAACAGATCATTAACTGTTTGACCATCCCAGCCGACAAGCATCCCATTCGAAGAAAACTCATCTGGCATGTGGCAGGCAGCACACACTTCATCGAACACAGCGCGTCCACGCTCAGCCTGAGATGCCGAGTAAACCCCCTCCAAAAGTGATGTCGTCATTACCTCTTCAGGCGCCACCTCAACTTGTTGCAAATCATCCATATCCATTTCTGCAACCAACTGGCTATCGAACGACACCCAGCTTACGAACGCCAAGAACACGAGTGCTCCACATACCGTTACAGGTCTTCTCCTCATAACATCTCCGTCTATAAAACCAAACGTCTGGGCAAAGAACTTGAGAACTTCATGACTCGGTTACTCTAAGTTCAATAGCAACATGCCGAACATCCTGTTTAAGTGCCCTCTCCCGCAATCCAACCTGCTCACCTTCAGCCATCGCTTCATCTATCGGCAGTCCATGACCCACGGCCCGAAATAATGCCCAAATCGCGCCAGGACGGTTCCCATCATAACCGTGAATCAGAATTTTCTCGTCATTCCAAGCGTTAAGAATCTCGTCCATAACCGGATCCAATAAAGAGATGTTCCTTGGTAATAAGGTACTTATCGGAACTTGAATAAATCTCATGCCCTCAGCCTCAACAGTCAAAGCTTCATCGAAGTCAAGTTCAGACATCTCGTCGTCCGAAAGTAAACTGATGACCGTCTTGACCCCAAGATTCGCAATCTCCACAAAATTTTCTGCATTGGGTTGTCCAGAGAGGTATACAGTGTCCGCGAACACCTTTAAATCAAGTTCACCATCAATATCCTTGGTAGCCAGCGGAGGTCTTGTTTCCCATGTGCTTAGTAATTGATCATCAGATTTTTTAAAAACAAAGACATGTTCCCATCTAGCATGCTCAGACCGTTCCTCAAGCTCGAAACCCGCTGCTGTCCACTCAGTGAGCACTTGCTCAATCGACATGGCATGAGCTCTGTTTTCTCGAAGTATGCGTCGACCAGAACCCGGAAC
>CAZQMT010000072.1:0-6039 GCA_964594555.1 uncultured Vicinamibacterales bacterium | reverse complement strand
GAATCATAAGGTTGTCTCCACAACGAAGAGTCACGTTCAATACGCCCTCGCTCAATACGACGAATCGCTCCATCCTTTTCTTCCAACCTTGGTGCAGCTGACTCAAGTCTCAACTCGATCAAAACGACCCTTCCGCCAGGCGACAAACTCTCTCTCATCTTCACAAGCATCGCCTCAGGATTCGTCATTTCATGATAGGTGTCCTGGAGAAAGATCCAGTCAATATTCTTTTCAGGGAGCCTTGGATCATTTTCATTACCCAACACAAGGACGATGTTGGAAATCTCCTGAGCTTCCGCACGTGAGCTTAATAAATCCAACATTCCTTGTTGAATATCAACCGCGTAGACAACACCACCGGGAGCAATACGCTTCGCGAGCGGGATCGTATATAAGCCAGGGCCAGCACCAAGATCTACGACTCTCTGCCCATCGTAAAGCCCCATCCGATCCATCGTCTCAAAGTGACGATCTCGCCAATCTCCTAGCAAGGCATCAGCCATGTCGACTGAAAACAAGGAGCTAGGCTTCCGCACAACCGGTTCTGATTGATCGACAACTACTGGCTGAGATTCACAACTTAGGAGCAACAGTGAAGCGACTATTAAACAAACTCGATGAAAAAGTGACGTCATCACACCTTTCCTCTTAATACATCAGGACATCGTCGAACCATTCGGCAACTAAATAGTGTTGTCATTTCCATGTTTTTTCTTTCCTGCGCATTACTGTACCAGAGTGCCGTGTCATCAAAAAACCAACCCGTGTTTCACCTTGACAGACCCAACTCCCTCTGTATAGTAAAGTTTAGCCTGAATTTACTAATAACCTCGAGCAGGAAACGTTTTGCCACGCCTTTCTAGACGCGCATTCATCGAACGCACCGGTATGGGGTTTGCTGCGGCGACGACGTTGCCGTCGATTGATATTCAGAAAAACGAAACCGCATCAAAGACAGAAACTCACACTACACACATTCCTATTTCCCTTACGATTAACGGAACCGTACATACAGTTAAGAGTGAGGCACATTGGACGCTCGCTGAAGTACTTCGAGACCACTTAGATTTGAAGGGGACAAAGATCGGGTGCGATCGAGGCCAATGTGGAGCCTGTACGGTGTTGCAAGACGACAAACCAATATATTCGTGCAGCACTCTTGCCATCTGGTCAAATGGCCGAAAGATCACAACTGTCGAGGGCCTGACGCAGAATGGCAAGCTCGATCCGCTCCAGAATGCCTTCATCGAAAATGATGGACCACAATGTGGGTTCTGTACATCTGGTCAACTTATGGCGGCCAAAGCTCTTCTAGCCAAGAATCCAAATCCGACGAGTGAAGAAGTTAAGCAGGCAATGGTCGGAAATATCTGTAGATGCTCTAATTACAACCATTACGTGACGGCAGTTCTAGACGCTGCTGGTAAGGACGTTAACCGTGCCTGATCCACTTCGCACGGTCGGAACAGCCACACCACGTGTGGACGCGTACGAGCGCGTAACCGGAAAAGCCACTTACAGTGGGGATGTCCAGTTGCCCGGGATGCTCTACGCACGAATCCTGACAAGTCCCCATCCACATGCACGGATCACATCCATCGATTCTTCGGCAGCACTAGCTTCTCCTGGAGTCAGTGGCATCCTCACTTACGAGAACTGTCGGATCGCATGGACAACTGGTGATTCTCGGAACACACGATTCCTTTTCAATAATCCGGTTCGCTTCGTCGGCGAACCAGTCGCCGCTGTAGTAGCAATCGACCGTCACGTCGCCGAAGAAGCCCTAAAGAAGATCGTTGTAAATTACGAACTTCTTGACCACGTACTCGATCCCGAGCTCGCACTTTCACCAGGAGTAGTAGAGATACATCCGGGCGGAAACCTTTCTCCCACAAGGGATGGCACACACGAGCCAGAAGTCTACACTCGTGGTGATATCAATGTAGGTTTTGCTGATTCCGACCACATATTCGAAGACACCTACATAACCAAACACCACAACAACGCTCAAATGGAGCCGCGTGTCAGCGTCGCACGTTGGGAAGGCACCCAGTTAACGGTATGGACACCAACACAAGGTATCTCGAACTGCCGGAGAGATATCGCAAGAGACCTAGGATTAGCAGAGGACCAGGTACGTGTCATATGTGAGTTTATGGGCGGAGGATTTGGCAATAAGAATCAATGCCAAGATTTTGACTTGATTACAGCTGCTCTCGCGCGTGAGACAGGCCGTCCCGTCAAGCTCGAGTTGACCAGAACCGAAGACTTCTTGGGAGTGCACGGTCGTTGGCCTACCCGACAACACTATAAGATCGGGGTTAAACGAGACGGCACACTCCAAGCGATTCAGCTTCGTGGCTATAGCGGTATGGGCCCATACCGAAAGAGCTCCGGGGGCATCGCCGGCATCGAACTCTTTCAGTGTCCGAATGTACGGAGAGAAGTCTACCCCACCTACACGAACATGTCCGTTGCGGCTAATTTTAGAGGGCCGTCGTACCCACAAGGCGTGTTCGGTATCGAATCAATCATGGACAACGTTGCTCATGAACTGCGGCTTGATCCCTTAGACTTTCACATACGCAATTTAACCAAAAAGTATAATGACACCCTACCCTACACAAGCTGGGCGCTTCCTGAATGCATCGAACAAGGTGCTAAGCTGTTCGACTGGAAGACACGTCGCCGCCACGTCAACGCGGATCATGGCCCCATTAAGCGCGGTGTCGGTATGGCAATCGGTATCTTCGCAGCACGTGTTGGCCGGAGTAGTGCCGTACTCAGGCTCAATAGCTCAGGTCAGCTTTGGGTCCATGTCGGCGTAACTGACATCGGCACAGGCGCAAAAACCACCATGGCCTTACTCGCCGCCGAAGCTATGGACATGGACCTCGACAAAGTTACCGTAGTATCTGGTGACACCGACCGAAGCCCGTATTCGATCGGTGAGTCTGGAAGCCGTACAACCAACTATACGGGTTATGCAGTTCTGCAAGCAGCCGAAAATCTGAAAAGCCAGCTCAAGACCAAAGGTTCACCAACCGGAGAGCAAATCTTTATTGCAGAAGCGACACCTGAACCGACAATCAAGGACATGGCTCGCTATAGCAGTGCTGCGCACTTTGTTGAGATCGAAGTTGACATAGAATTGGGCGCTATCAGAGTAGTCAAATATCTGGCCATGCACGATAGTGGACGTGTCATCAATCCGCTGACCGCAACCAGTCAAATTAAGGGTGGCGTGACGATGGGAATCGGAATGGCCCTTCACGAAGAACTTCTCTACGACAAATCCACCGGAATTCCGGTTAATCCAGGTTACTACGGCGCAAAAGTCATGACGCACCTCGATGCGCCTGATATCGAAGTGCACTTCATTGAGCCAGACGATGCCCACGGCCCATACGGAGCCAAAACTCTCGGTGAGCCCCCTATGATCCCTGTTGTTGGCGCCATCGCCAACGCGGTGTTCAACGCAACGGGCATCAGAGTCAAAGAGCTCCCAATTACAGTCGACCGGATCTTAGGTGCAACCTTATGAGACGATTTGAAAATAAGGATGCGCCAAATCTAAGTGGAGCCATCTCACTACTTCAAGAGGAAAACACTAGGGGGCGATACGCAGCCGTAGCTGGTGGCGGCACAGATTTACTGGTGCTGATTAAAGATGACATCACCGCCCCAGATACTTTAGTTAATCTAAAAACACTCGAGGGCCTTAACGAAATAACCGAAGACAAGAAAAGTATCCGAATAGGCGGACTCATCACGCTTAGTGAACTTAGCCAACATCCGTTAATTCGATCTCGCTATACCGTTCTGTCAGAAGCAGCAGAGCCCGTCGCCACACCGCAAATTAGAAACGTCGGCACTCTCTCAGGGAATCTCTGCCAGCGACCGTGGTGTTGGTATTTCCGCCGAGGTTTTCCTTGCCTAAAGAACGGCGGTAACCGGTGTTATTCAGTGACAGGTGAAAATCAATTTAACGCTATCTTCGCAGGCGGTCCAAGTTATATTGTTCATCCCTCGGACACAGCTCCAGCCCTACTTTCTCTCGGAGCTTTTTTTCACATCATCGGACCGAACGGTTCAAAGAGTGTCCCAGCAAATGAATTTTTTCTTCGACCACGACAAGATGTGACACGTGAGAACATCCTTGAATCGAATGAGATTCTGTCCGAAATAGAAATCCCTATTCCTTCCCCAAGACTTAAAAGCACTTACAATAAATTTATGGATCGACAGGCCTGGACTCACGCGGTGGTGAGCGTTGCTGCTGCACTCGAAATCGATGAAAACAACGTATGCCACCGTGCCAGTCTCGCTCTCGGCGGGGTGGCCCCAATTCCCTGGCAACTACCACGAGTGGAACAGCTATTAGCCGGAAAACCTTTGACGAACGACCTCGCAGTCCTGGCTGGAAAGGCCGCCGTAGCTGGCGCACGTCCACTTTCTGAGAACGCCTATAAAGTTTCACTCACCGAGACACTAGTACGGCGTACCCTCTTGTCACTAACCAAGTAACGACAGTCCGCAGTCACGAGGTTCTCGTGTGAAACGACGCGACTTCTTTTTTTTGAGAACTAGCAATAGCGGGGTTCTTGACGTTTCATGTGAACGTCTGTACATGCACTATATGAATGCTAGCCTTAACGGCTCAACCGACGAACTCTTACAGCGCATACTCAAAGAGTTTCTGGGCGCGAAGACAATCAGGCTGCATCAACCATTTTGGCTAGATCACGAAGATCTACGCAAGGCACTTGATCCCATCTTAGGTGAATTACGATCTCGAGGTAATCACGTCGAATACGTCTAAACTTCTCTAGACATCGAACCTCAGCATCGCGACACACCTCTAATCTCAAAGTCTCAGCCTGAGGAATCTGTTTTTGAACCCATAGATTCCTCTATAGCAACCGGCGCTGGCTTAACTGACTGCGTTTGTGCTGGTGCGACGTGGGGCGTGTTCATCGCAACGATTACAATACAAATTGCCATGCCAACAATCCCTGCCCACAAAATTGGACTTGCCTGAACCTCGCTTCCTGAAGCGAGTAACGGGTAAAGCGCAGCGATGGTCACAGCACCACCAAATACGACAGGCATAACCACATGGGGAATTCTTGCACCACCACTAAACATGCATAAGGTAAGACTCAGTGCACCAAGGGCACCAAGCGTTCCAGCTGCGACACCCCAAACAGTTCCTCCACCAGTAAAAACAAAATTGTCGCCTTTGTACCACATGCCCACTAACCCACCGACAACTGCAATAATCACATACGCAATTCCTATCCCGACGTAGGGCTTAAAGGGACTATGATCAACATCGGCCAACCTGGCGACTCCGAGAGTCGGTCCATATAATCCCCAACACAAGGCTGTACCCAAAGCGAAAATAAATGGCAAATAATTCCTCATAATTCCCTCAAATCAAGTTTGACTTTTGGAGCCGAATTGCCCCTCGTTTGAATTCTAATAGCTCAAAATTTCTAAATTTACTACAACCTACAAACAGTCGAACGACATTGCAACAAACCATTTCTCGACTGATTTAAACGAGTAACATAAACTCTACAAAGTGTCCTTGAGCTAAAGCGAACTCAGGATACTGCCAAAGTATAGATCGGGAGGGAAAGAGAGGTACGTGGTGTCAGATAAACAACCGAAAAGCGCAGTTGAACTCGCGATGGCAAGACTTCAAGCAAGTGACGAAAAACATGGTGTAGATTCCATCACTTTAAGCGATAAGCAAAAATCTGACATCGCCGAAGCTAGATCGATCTACGAAGCTAAAATAGCTGAACAGCAAATTCTTCACAAGTCGAAACTTGCAATGACGACCGACCCTGACGCTCGATCCCAACTTGAAGAACAACACCGACGAGATGTTTCACGTGCGGCTAACGATCGCGACAAAAAGATCGGAAATATTTATAAGACAAACGCATGATCCTGTTCGACTAAGCAGCACTCACCCTTCGACAGCAACGTGTTTTTTTCTACCAAGAGATAATGTCTGTCGCGTCACAT
>CAZQMT010000071.1:6918-10477 GCA_964594555.1 uncultured Vicinamibacterales bacterium | reverse complement strand
TCGCTTAGTGCTCATTTTTTCGTGCCTTGGACACGCGTACATGCATCTGTTCGCGGTCTATTTTTTCCTTATCGTACTTCGGTTAGAGAGTGACTGGGGAACTCCCTATCATGAACTAATCAATCTCTGGACGGTCGGCGCACTTTTGGTAGGACTTTTCGCGCTCCCTGCTGGTTGGCTGGCAGATCGTTGGAGTGCCCCAGGCATGATAGCGGTCGCTTTTTTGGGACTTGGTCTTGCAGCCATAGTTTGTGGTTTGTCAGGTTCCACTCAGTCTCTTTGGGCCGGACTTTGTCTGCTTGGTGCATTCGCTTCTGTTTATCATCCGGTTGGGATTCCATGGCTCGTACGTAACACTGAATCGCGTGGCAAGGCTCTTGGAATCAACGGTATTTTTGGTAGTAGTGGTGTGGCAGCAGCTGGTTTAGTTGCTGGTTTGCTTATGGATGTTTCTGGCTGGCGGGCAGCTTTCATCGTACCTGGTTGTCTCTCTCTTGCCACTGGACTCGTTATGGTTTGTTGTTTAAAGATGGGGCTGATGGTCGATCGGACTTCTACCAAGTCTGAAGTTAAGTCGACGAGTCAAGCCGATCGTATTTGGACATTTGGTATCTTACTTTTGACGATGTTTAGTGGTGCCGTAATTTATCAGGCGACCCAAGCGTCGCTACCAAAAGTTTTCGAACTTCGCTTGGCAGATGACATTGGCCAGAGGGCGCTTGGCATTGGTGCGATGATTGCGATCGTTTATGGCACGGCTGGACTTTCGCAGGTTTTGGCTGGTTATCTGGCTGATCGTTATCCACTCAAGGTGGTTTACCTTGCAGCGTTTATGTTTCAGGTTCCACTGTTGTGGTTAATGTCAGAGCTGGGTGGGATGGTACTAGTCGTGGTTGCTGCCGTTGCGACCATTTTAAATTCTGGGGCTCTTCCTGCAGAAAATATGTTGCTAGCGGATACCGTGCCTGTCAATCGTCACGGTCTTGCTTTTGGTGTGAAGTTTGTGCTTGCCTTTGGATCTGCGCCGATTGCGATTCGCTTGGTATCTTATATCAACAGCACGACTGGCGATTTCCGTCAGCTCTTCCTTATACTGGCTGGCATGGCTATTCTTAGTTGTTTGTCTGCGCTTATGCTTCCGCTATCCCGTAGCGTACCGAAGGCTCTTGCATCAAATCAATCTGAAGTGTGAGATCGGGATGGGGGCTCTTTTACGTCAATTGCTTCGATGAAAAAAGTAACGGCCAGTCGATTTCGAAGGTTAAATTAGTTTGAAGTTTTTGTGCGGATAACTTTTCAGGAACACTCGTGATTACAGCATATTTCTGTCGACATCGATTTATTGCAAGTTTTATTGCTTTTGGTCTGTTTTTTTCTTTCGTTTGTCCAAGCGGAACTGTCCTTCAAGCAAAAGCTGATCCTGTTGTTGATATCTCCTTCACAAAATACGTGCTTGAGAATGGACTCACACTACTCGTGCACGAGGATCATAAAGCTCCGGTTGTAGCTGTGAACGTTTGGTATCACGTCGGTTCTAAGGATGAGAGGCCTGGAAAAACTGGTTTTGCGCATCTGTTCGAGCACCTGATGTTCAACGGGAGTGAGCACTACGACGACTCATATATTCAACCATTCGAGCAGGTTGGCGCTACGAATCTTAATGGTACAACTGATCAAGACAGGACAAACTATTTCCAAACTGTTCCTGTATCCGCACTTGACATGGTTTTGTGGATGGAGTCAGACAGGATGGGCCATCTGCTTGGTGCTATTACCCAGCATAAGCTTGATGAACAACGAGGTGTCGTCAAAAACGAGAAACGTCAGCGTGAAAATCAGCCTTATGCGGTCAGTCGGCAACTGATTGCGGAATCTACGTATCCACGTGAGCATCCCTATTCTTGGACCACGATTGGTTCTATGGAAGACCTTGATGCTGCGACGCTTGATGACGTTAAGGAATGGTTCCGAATGTACTACGGTGCTGCGAACGCAGTTGTTGCAGTTGCAGGTGATGTAAGTCCATCCGTGGTGCTTGAGAAAGTTAAACGTTATTTTGGGGACATTCCGTCAGGTCCTCCTCTCAAGCGACATGATGTTTGGATTGCCGAGCGGGATGAGACACGTCGCCAGGTGGTTCAGGATCGGGTGGCACAGGCTCGCATCTACAAAGTATGGAACGTGCCTCCTCTGGGGACACGTGCGTCGATTCATCTGAGGCTGTTTGCTGATGTTTTGGCAGCTGGTAAGTCCTCTCGTCTACATAAACGTCTAGTCTACGATGAAGAAATTGCTACGGATATTTCGGCCTTCGTTCAGCTACGGGAACTTGGTAGTCAGTTTCGAGTGGTTGCTACCGTTAAGCCTGGCGAACAGCTTTTTGATGTAGAGCGAGGAATTGATGAAGAGATACGAACTCTTTTGACTGAAGGTCTGACACAAGTTGAATTAGATAGAGCCAAGGCTTCTTATATTTCGAACTTTGTTCGAAGGTTAGAGAGAGTTGGTGGTTTTGGAGGGAAGTCAGATTTATTGGCTCGAGGAGAGGTATATAGTGATCGTCCAGATCATTATCGGTCAGAACTGATGTGGGTTGAACAGGCTAGTGTTCATGAGCTTAGACAGGCGGCAACGCGTTGGCTGGCGAACGGTGACTTTACTCTTGAGGTTCATCCGTTTCCCAGTTACAAGGCAAGTGCGAGTGATGTCGATCGTTCGTCTGGCGTGCCCGTGATCGGGTCTCCTCCGCCAGTGCGGTTTCCAAGTCTAAGTCGAGCAACCCTGTCGAATGGCCTGAAGGTGATTTTATCTGAAAGACGAGAATTGCCACTGACTTACTTCACGCTCGTAGTTGATGCTGGATTTGCGGCTGACCAGCACGAGGAGCCTGGGACCGCAACTCTCACTGCGGCGATGCTCGATGAAGGAACTAAGACTCGAACGGCTCTTGAGATTAGCAACGAGCTTCGAAGTTTTGGATCACGCTTGTCGTCTTGGTCTGACCTTGACACAAGCTACGTGTCGCTTTCAGTGTTAAGCGAGTATCTTGATCCTTCGCTCGATATTTTTTCTGAAGTGATAACGGCGCCAACGTTTCCGAAAGTTGATTTCGATAGGGTTAAGTCGCAGCAACTTGCTAGAATTAAAAGGGAGCAGTCTAGTCCTGAGGCACTAGCTCATAGGATATTTCCTGGCCTTGTCTATGGCCCTGACCACGCTTACGGAAATCCATTTACGGGGACCGGTACTGCTGAATCTGTTTCTCTCATAAAAAGAGAAGATCTCGTTGGATTTCACTCTGCTTGGGTACGTCCGAACAATGCGACACTGGTTATTGTAGGTGCTATTGACTTAGACGAAATTTTACCCAAACTCGAGAGGATATTCGCTTCGTGGAAGCCGGCATCAATACCTAAGAAGAATATCGAGATGGTTTCGGACAAGGGTGCGTCAGAGATTTATTTGGTTGACCGGCCAGGTGCACAGCAGTCGATCGTTTTTGCGGGACACCTTGCTCCGCCGCAGGCTGACCAAGACGAGCTTAGCATTAAAGTCATAA
>CAZQMT010000071.1:0-6824 GCA_964594555.1 uncultured Vicinamibacterales bacterium | reverse complement strand
TGCGAGAAGTTATTTACTTGAGGCCCGTGGGCAGAGGCCATTTGTTGTGTATGCACCTGTGCAGACTGATAAAACCAAAGAATCGGTCTTTGAAATTAAGCGTGAGTTAGCGGACATACTGGATAGTCGTCCAATTATGGCCGAGGAACTTGATAGGGCTAAAGCCCTACAGACTCTAACTCTTCCAGGACGTTGGGAGACTCGTGGTGCTGTGAGTTCGGACATTGAGAACTTGGTTAGGTTCGGTTTTTCTGATGACTACTATGACACTCTCAAGATACGCCTAAATACACTGGATGTTGAGACAATTTCTCGCTCGGCATCGAGATTACTTAAGCCAGATAAGATGGTCTGGATGATTATTGGAGATGTACAGGCGATCGAACAAGGTATCCGTGAGCTTGATCTTGGGCCGATTTATATGATGAATACCGAAGGTCATTTGATTGAATAATTACTGGCCACCTGCGGAAGGAGCCTTGCTATGAAATTACACCAACTAACCGTAGCTGTCGCACTTGTTAGCCTCGTGTCACTTGTAAGTTCAGAGCAAGTTATGGCTGAGGGTGTCTTTTCGACTTGGTTCGGTACTACGTCAGCTTCACTTAGTGATGCTGCTGGCAGGCGTAACAAGCCCACTTTTGGGGCTAGCCTTGGAAGCTTTGGCACTATCGCAGGATTTGAGGTCGATCTTGGTTTGATGCCTAATTTCTTTGGTGATGCTGAAGTTGTTGGTTCGAACAACCTGATGACATTTGCTGCAAATCTGTTGGTAGGGCCTAGTCTTGGCCGAGTGCGTCCCTATGGGGTATTTGGAGCTGGTTTACTACGAACGAGTGATGCTGGTATTAACGATCAGCCTAATGTGCGTAGTAATAACATCGGTATCAATGCTGGAGGCGGAGCCATCGCGTATCTTACCGATTCTATAGGTATTCGAGGTGACATCAGGATATTTCGTAATACTGGTGATGATGAAGATAGCTTCGTTGATGTTCTTGATCTCGAGTTTGGTTCATTTAGCTTTTGGCGTATCTACATTGGCTTGTCCATGCGGTTCTAAGTGTTTTGGATGGAGGGTCCTATGGCGAGTAGTTTGAAAAACGTTATTTTTGTTCAGGCAATTTTCTTTGTCGGTTTGCTTGGGTTTGATGTTTGCTCGCTTCGAGCGTTTGATGAGCGAACCGACCAAGTTGACCGGATCTTTCTAGATGTTGATAAGAAAGACTCTCCTGGCGCCTCAATATCGATACTCCATAAAGGTGATGTGGTGTATCGAAAAAGTTATGGCATGGCTAATTTAGAACACGGTGTTCCAATTTCGACAAAAACGATTTTTGATATTGCCTCTATTTCGAAACAATTTGGTGCTATGAGCATAATACTTTTGTCACAAGACGAGGAACTGAGTCTTGATGATGATATTCGTTTGTACTTACCAGAGGCCCCTGACTTTGGCCATCCTATTACAATTCGAAATTTACTCCATCACACAAGTGGTGTAAGGGACTGGGTACAGTTAATGGTGTTAGCCGGGGTTGAAATGTCTGACGTTATTTCTTTTGAAAAAATTCTAAAGATGTTTTATCGACAGAATGCTCTTAACTTTACCCCAGGGGACGAATATTCTTACTCGAACACCGGTTACAATTTACTCGCAGAGATCGTACAGCGTGTTTCTGGTATGTCCTTTCGGGCATTTACTGACGAGCGAATTTTTCGGCCACTGGGCATGCATCGCACGCATTTTTACGATGAGGGAACAGAGATTATTAAGAATCGTGCGCACTCGTATGAGCCCAATGGGAATGATGGTTACAAAAATAGTACGAATCAGCTCACTGCACTTTCGTCCAGTTCTCTTCACACTTCTATCGAGGACTTTACTAAGTGGATGTTTAACTACGATACAGGAGTTGTGGGTGGTGATGAGGGAATCGCTCAGCTCCAGGAGCGAGGTGTACTGAATAATGGTCAGTCTATTCCCTATGCTCGTGGTGTTACGCATGGGGAATATCGTGGGCTTGCGACTGTGGGACATGGGGGTTCATGGCGGGGTTTTAGGACCCAGCTTCTCAGATTCACTTCCGAGGATTTTTCAGTGGCAGTTTTTTGTAATTTTAGTAGTTGCGAACCGATGCACAGAGCACAACAGATAGCTGATATATATCTGATTGAATCTTTTGCTCAATCGACTGTTAGGGGCGGGACCACAGAGCCTCGACGATCAGTTGAGTCTCAATCGTATAAAGTCGAAAACATGGGTGACTATGAAGGGAAGTTTTATAGCGTTGAGCTTGATACAACTTATAAGGTTAGAGTGTCTGATGATGCTTTAATAGTGGATCACTGGAGAAACGACAGCATTACACTCATTCCCACAGGCAAAGATCGTTTCGAGAGTTCCATTTGGTGGCTTAAGGACGTCCGTTTTTTTAGGCAGGCTGACGGTGATGTGATTAGTCTCGGAGTGACAGGTGATCGAGTGAGAAACCTCCGTTTCGTTAGGACTGGTGGTTCCTAGTCTGTTCGTGATCTTTACACACACTACTAGAGATTAAAGTCTTGGTCTCGATGTAGATCCTCTTTCAACTTAGGGGGCCTCAATCGCCGTGGTGGATTTCCCGGCGCGTAGATGCCAAATTGCTGAATAATGTGCGTTCCGATTGTGGGGACGGTAGGCGTCAACAACTTCGAAGGTGTAGCCGTCTTGTCGGTATAGTTGGTCAAGTTTTTGGATTTGATTTTTGGTCAGTCCGACGTGGGATTTTGAGTCTAGTATTTGGGAATCGTTAACCCACACACCAAAAAAATCTTCACCGTGGTTGTCAGACCAGGCGATTTCAATAGCTGTAAATCCTTCCTCTCTGGCCAGCTGGTTGACATCTAAATAGCCGACCTCAGTTAGTCCTATCGCTACTTTGTATCCCAGACGATCACGAATCCATGCAGCGGCGTACCATGTTTGATCGTCTTCAGTGAACGGAATGATTCGTACTATCCCGTACCCTTCCTTGGCGTATTCTCGAAGTTTGTTCTCGAGGTTACTGTGAGACATACGTTCGTGGATATGGAATTCTTTGGGGAGGGTAGTTTTAATCCAGATACTGTTATAGAGCCGCACTGTGTCCTGAAGCTCGACAGACATATCAAGTAGTAGAAAACCTTGCTCGGTAAGATCGGCGCAGGTTTTTTTAAATTCGTTTTCAGGTAATCTGAGTGAGGAAATTGATTCAGAGATTGTGGCATCGAAATTCCACAAGCCTGTATAGCGAGTTTGACCTTGGCGATCGAGTGCTGTACTGATGGATTTTGGATGGTAGCCTTTTTGGCGCCATTTTTGGTCGGTTTCTATATAGGCTTCGTATGTTACGTCGATGGTATATTTTGGATTGAATTCTTGCTTATGTTCGTGATTATGGACTTCTTGTGCTGGAGTTGTGTTTACAAACGGCACACATATAAACCCGAATATAAAAACTCCCTCCCAGATCTTTTTCTTGAATTCGACTTGTAAAGAATCTTTTGTTACAGAAAATAGATTAAGGCAGAGTTTCCATCGCAGGAAGTTTTTTGAGTTGCTTTCATCAGCGACTGGGGAATGTCTTTTGGAAATGGTGCGCATGATGACTATCGTTGTGATGTCGGTCGGTGTTGGTCTTGGTAGTTAATAGGATGGGTATCTAGTGTGGCATGGGTCGAAGAATTACAAGAATGAGTTTACGATACGAAGAGCCTCGGCTCCGTAGTGACCACCAAAGAGGTAGTAGTGATTGAGTATATGGTAGATCTGGTAAACGGTGTTTCGTTCTTTCCATCCATAAGGCAGTGCCCAAGCTTCCTGGTAGGCGTCCCAAAATCGACTCGGGAAGCCGCCGAAGAGTGTCGCGATGCCCATCTCCATCTCTCGGTCAGTGTAGGCACAGGCAGGGTCAATCAAAGCGGGGCCGTTTTCTGATTTAAGAACATTTCCTGACCATAGATCTCCATGGATGAGTGAGGGCTGTGGATTATGTGTCAAGAGCTTCGGTAGCTTATCGACGAACAGGTCTAAGGAGTGTTTCCATGATGCAGTGGGGCAACGGCGAATTTCGATCAGTTTAAGTAAATGAATGATCCGTTGTTTTGTAAAAAACTCGACCCAGTCGTTAGACCAATGGTTGTCTTGGGGAGTGGCTCCACAGTAAGTGGTTGATTCGAAGCCGAATGCCTGAGCGGTAGTACGATGTATGGTGGCTAGGCCTCGGCCGAGCAGAGTGTTGTGATCGTTCTCAGTTGTTTTTTCGTTAGTACGAAGATACTCCATTACGATTAAGGCAGGACAACGATCGCGGGGGGGACGAGCGCCGAAAACTTTAGGGATTACGATCTCTCCGTTGGCGCGGGCGAGCGCGCGGAGGCCGCCGGCTTCTCGTTCGAAGAGGTCAGTTGGGCACGAGGCATTCCATTTGAGCAATAGTTCTCCGGAGTTGGTTGTAACTTGCGTTGCACTACTGATACAGCCGCCTCCTACCGGTTTGACGGAGAAAATGGTGATTTGAGGTTCAGAGAGAATTTCACTTAGGGCTGTCTTCAGCTCTGGCATCAGGCGAGAGTCATCCGTTGGGTCACTCGAAGCTGACTTTCTGTGTGTGGAGGCTGTCATCTTAGAGACTTTCGTCCGTCGAGGCCATCAAGGATTTGAGCAATTGGAGGCAACACCGTGACAGCATTTTGAAAAGGCGTTCAAAGCCATCATCGCTACTCCAGTAGGGATCAGGAACGTCTGCACCATAATTCTCTGGTCGGTCATAAGTACGCATTAGCTTGAGTTTGTGATGGTATTTTTGTGGGCATCTTGTCTGTAGTTCTAGAAGATTATTTTGGTCCATAGCCAAAATCAGGTCGTAGTGTTTGAAGTCTTTGTTCGTGATTTGGCGACTCAAGCTGTTGATGGTTACATTGTTTCGTCTTGCAATTTCGATCGTACGCGGATCGGCTTGTTCACCGGCATGCCAATGTCCAGTGCCTGCAGAGTCAACCTTAAACTGGTCCTCAACGCCGGCTAGACATGCCTGGTTAAGGAAGATGGCTTCTGCTAAAGGCGAGCGGCAGATGTTTCCAAGACATACAAATAAGATGTTTGTGGTTGAGGCTGATTGTTGTTCTTTCTCGACATCCATAATTCTTGTTTCATCCAAAACTCCCGGATGACTCCCAGTGTCATGACTTGACATAGAAACGGCTCGTCAAGCGTTTAACGGGTACGACGTTCGGCCGTTCGGTGTACAAGAAACCGATCATCTCGTTTTGGGATTAGTAGCCAGAAGCTTGGCCGTCCTTGCGTGATTCTGATGCCCCATAGTACACACCATTTGTTAGGTCTTTCATGATCGCCTGGTAGCCGCCGTAACCGCCGATGGAGTACTCGATTCGATGACCCATGCGTACGAGTGCCTGGATGGTTTCGTCAGATATGCCACGTTCCATTGAAACGACTCCGCCGTCAGTCATCTTTTCTCCGGTTGGTTGTGAAGAGCCTGAATGAATGACCCGAGGTGCATCTCCGGCTTCTTGGAGATTCATGTTGAAATCGATTAAGTTGATTAGCACTTGTGCATGCATTTGGGGTTGTACCGGGCCGCCCATTACACCGAAGCTTATAAATGGTTTTCCATCTTTAGTGACAAAGGCTGGAATAATGGTATGGAACGGTCGTTTTTTGGGTTCGTATGTGTTGAAGTGCCCTTCCTCGAGGTTGAATAATTCACCACGGTCCTGAAATATAAATCCAAGGTTCGCTGGGGATAAGCCTGTGCCCATGCCGCGGTAGTTGCTCTGGATGAGCGATACCATGTTGCCATTTTTATCGGCTACAGTGAGGTAGATAGTGTCGCCTTCTTCGAGTACTGGATCGTCTGCTTCGTAATGGGTGGCTGCCTGTTTTGGGTCTATTAATTTAAGTCGATTTGCTGCGTACTCTTTCGAGATTAAGCGCTCAACAGGGATTTTGTTGAAATCTGGGTCTGCATAGAATTTAGCACGGTCTTCGAAGGCGAGTTTTTTGGCTTCAAGGAAGCGGTGAATGTAGTCGGGACTACCGAACCCCATACTGGCGATGTCATAATTCTCAAGAATGTTAAGAATTTGTAGCGCTGCAATTCCTTGGCCATTGGGTGGAAGCTCCCAAACGTCGTAGCCACGGTAGTTCGTTGAAACGGGTTCTACCCAATCCGATTTATGGTTGGCGAGGTCTTCGTATGATAAAAACCCGCCGACTTCTTTCATGAACGAGTCTATCTTTTTGGCGATTTCTCCTGTATAGAAAACGTCCCGTCCTCCGTTCGCGATCTGTTCTAGGGTGTTAGCCAGATTAGGATTTTTGAAGATTTCTCCTTTGGCTGGAGCTCGGCCATTTGGCATGAAGGTTTCTCTAAAGCCGGCCCACTTCTCTAATCTCGGTGCGCTTCGTTGCCACGCTGCTGCAATGATCTCAGTTAGAGGGAAACCTTCGCGAGCGTACCGAATCGCTGGCGCGAGAATGGCCGTCATGGGAAGTGCGCCGAATCTTTTGTGGAGTTCGAACCAGCCGTCAACGGCTCCAGGCACTGAGACGGGTAGTGGTCCATGGCTTGGGATTTTGTCAAGGCCGATTTTTTTAAAATGTTCGAGCGTTAGAGAGGCAGGTGAACGCCCGCTTGCGTTTAGGCCGTAGAGTTTTTGGTCTTGCGCGCTCCAAACAATGGCGAAGAGGTCGCCTCCAATGCCATTGCCAGTCGGTTCTACGAGCCCAAGCATTGCGTTGGCTGCGATGGCAGCGTCGATTGCGTTTCCGTCTTGCTTCA
>CAZQMT010000070.1:0-10511 GCA_964594555.1 uncultured Vicinamibacterales bacterium | reverse complement strand
CCCCTTGGCTTCGGCGTAGGCTTGAATTGACCCGTGACGATCGAGATGGTCAGAAAAAATATTTAGACACACGCCGATGGAAGGCCGAAAAGTATCAGTCTGTTCGAGCTGAAAACTACTCACCTCTACTAGATGCACAATATCAGGAGTCGAAGCAGGAACCTGAGTACTAAGAGCCTGGCCAATATTTCCTCCGACGAGAACCTTAAAACCACCAGACTCCAACATCCGCTTTGCTAAAACCGTTGTCATCGACTTTCCCTTAGTACCGGTGATCGCAACAAGTTTCCCCTTTAACCATCGTGACGCCAACTCAACTTCACCCATCACATCTACACCGGCACGTTTCGCCGCAGCCACATCCGGCTGACATGGTGAAACGCCAGGGCTCAACACGACGAGATCTGCACCCATTAAAGTTTCCCGGCGTTGGACACCAAGCTCGAGCTTGACACCAATAGCTTCAAGTTCGTCTCTATTTTCAACGTCTTCCCTAATGTCAGTTACAGTTACTTCAGCTCCTCGTGACGAGAGAAGTTCGGCAGCCGCTAATCCGCTTCTGGCTGCACCCACAACAACGACCCGTCGCCCAGTAACCTCCATAGCTTCCTCAACGCAATTTAAGCGTCGTCAGACTAAACAGGGCAAACACAACTGACACAATTAAAAAACGCCAAATAATCTTTGGCTCACTCCATCCCATTAGTTCGAAATGATGATGTAGTGGAGCCATCCTAAACACACGGCGCCCCATAAACTTAAAGAAAAAAACCTGAATGATCACCGACAGCGCCTCGACAACAAATAGACCACCGACGATAATTAACAGCAACTCCTGCTTAATTAGAATCGCCACGGTGCCAAGTGCTGCACCTAGTGAAAGTGAGCCCACATCTCCCATAAAGATCTGAGCAGGATATGAGTTGTACCAAAGGAAACCGAGACTTGATCCAACAAGTGCTCCACAGAAAATAGTCAGCTCAGCGGCTGAAGCCAATCGTTCAATGAGGAGATAATCTGCTAAGACACGATGCCCCGTTACATAGGTAAGGGCAGTGAATGCAGCTGCTGAAACGGTGAATGAACTAATCGCAAGACCATCAAGGCCATCGGTTAGATTCACAGCATTCGATGTGCTGACGAGAACCAAAACCACAAAAAGAACATACAACCAACCCAAATCAGGAGTAAAACTCTTGAAGAAAGGAAAGATAAGTCGTGTGTGGTAGACACCATGTCTTACCATCCAAATGACAACCAACCCGACACACAGAGAGGCTACAATTTGGAGAGCCAACTTGTAACGCGGACGGAGACCATGATGAGAACGCATGACGATCTTCAGATAGTCATCGGTAAGTCCAATCGCACCAAAGGCTAGCGTGCTCCCAATTACAACCCAGATATAAACATTACTCAGATCAGCCCAAAGCAAGGTCGGTATCAACGCAGCCACCAGTATGAGCACGCCTCCCATCGTTGGCGTACCCTCTTTCGCCTTGTGATTAGCTGGACCTTCACTTCGTATTACCTGTCCTATTTGAAATCTTTCGAAATTTTTAATAAGCCAAGGCCCCAACAGCAAACTAATTAACAGTGCCGTTAAGCTCGCGGTAGCAGTCCTAAAAGTAATGTACCGTGTCACATTGAGAAACGAAAAATCTGCGTGGAGTTGGTACAATAGGTAGTACAGCATTAAGCAAATTCCATCCTTAAGCGCTCGACTATACGTTCGGTCTTGATCCCCCTGGACCCCTTAACGAGCACCATGTCACCTGGTAAAATTAATCGCATTAGTAGATCAGCCGCCGCTTGACTATCAGACACATGAGTCACAGCTGTTTCTGATAGTCCACAAACCACAGCAGCATCAGACAAAGCACGTACTGGGTCGCCACCAATAGTCACAAGATGGTCTAAACCTGCTTCAGCTGCAGCACGCCCACATGATCTGTGAAGCTCAGTCGACTTCGTACCCAATTCAAGCATCTCTCCGAAAACAGCGACTCGTCGTCCACTCCATTCGGCATGTCGTACCGTGTCCAAAAGATTTTTGAGCGCCGCTGGACTCGAATTGTAAGAATCATCAATCACAGCAACACCATTTGAGAGGTGAGAAATCTGTCCTCGGCCTGGGGGTTGTGAAAGCTTCGCCGCCCGGCGTACCACGTCAGACAGAGGCACTCCTAATTCGAGAGCCACGGCCACTGAAGCAATTATGTTAGCGAGACCACCCCTTCCTAGTAACGACGTTTTGATCCTAGTCTCACCAACACTTGTTCTGAGATCTGCCTCCATACCCTTTAGGCCGCGATCTCGAACAGAATGCGCCATTACGTCGGCATCAGTATCGATACCAAATGTGATCACTCTGCCAGAAGATCGTTCAACTCTTGCCATAACTCTCGCATCGTTCGCGTTTGCGAAGACCTTTGTCTCTGGAGTAACCCCCTTAAGTAATTCTGCCTTCGCATCAGCAATGTCATCGACAGACGAAAAAAATTCAGAGTGCACCTCAGAAACGTTTGTCCACACACGAAGTTCTGGTTCTGCAAGAGCCACCAAAACAGAAATTTCCCCGGAATGACTCATGCCAAGTTCCATCACTGCCACGTCAGGTCGCCGGCGAAGTTCAAGAAGTGAAAGCGGAAGTCCGATATGGTTATTAAAATTCCCTGCATTCCGAAACACTTCGAACTCTCCTTCGAGAAGCGACGCTATAGCTTCCTTGGTTGTGGTTTTACCAACACTCCCAGTAATGGCAACAACCTTGGTGCCTGAACGTCTCCGAACAGAAGCAGCAATTGACTGCAGAGCTAAAACCGTGTTCTCCACATGGACCAAAATGGGTATTTGTCCGTCAGAGTCAAGAGTTTTGATTGATGTGTCAGACACCACTGCGCCACATGCACCTCGCGAAATTGCCTGCCTAACAAATGCGTGGCCGTCGTAGCGTTCCCCCTTGATCGCAAGAAACAAATCACCATTAGAGATAGTTCTAGTATCAATCGAAAATCCTGTGACTGGCGTCACGGGATTCCCAGAAACCAGCGAACCACTAGTCGTGTTCGCAATTTCTGAAGCTGTCAGCACCAACTGCCCTACAACTCGTTTTTCCAGAATCGTCACCTCTCCAGAGCCAAAACATCATGGCTCACAACACGCGGCATCGATCTCGACGATACGCAAGAAATGTTCTCACCATCTCAGCATCATCGAACAATATCCTTCTTTCTTTAAGTTCTTGATAAACTTCATGACCTCTACCTGCAATCACAACTACATCCCCTGGGAGAGCCTGATCAATAGCAGACTCAATGGCCTCCCTGCGATCAATAATCCTCACGTAAGGCGTCGAAGATTCCGACACAGATCCATTGGAACCTTGTTGGGTCGGCACAGTAATACCTTGAAGAATATCTTCGATAATCTCTTGGGGATTCTCAGATCTCGGATTGTCTGATGTAACAACCACTAGGTCACTCAGACGGGACGCAACTAATCCCATCAATGGCCGTTTAGAACGATCGCGGTCTCCACCACAACCAAAAACTGTAATTAGACGATTCCTGGTTAATGACCTAACTGCTTCAAGTAAGTTTTTTAAAGCATCGTCTGTGTGTGCATAATCAACAATAACCGTGACGTCTTCATTGGGGTCGGACACGACTTCGAAACGACCAGGCACTCGCGCTAAAGCCGATATACCTCGCTCGATCGCTGAAAGAGGAATATCAAAAGCGACACATGTCGAAATCGCAGCTAAAATGTTCCGTGCGTTCAACTGCCCGATAAGCTTGGACTCAATATGTAGTAAGCCCTTCGGTGTTCGTACATCGAATGACTGTTTCTTTGTTGACGCCTGTACCGTTCCGGCTGTGACATCAGCAGGCTCAGACATCGCGTAGGTTATAGGATTTTTAGCCGCCTCCAAAAGCAAGCTTCCACGCGGATCATCAAGATTAATGACCGAGACACCGTCTGAAGGCAACATCTCAAACAAACATCGCTTCGCTGAGAAGTAAGATTCCATGTCTCCATGGAAATCGAGGTGATCTCGAGTTAAATTGGTAAAAACAGCAGCCGAGAACTTTATACAGTTAACACGCCGAAGAGCGAGCGCGTGTGACGATGCCTCAATGACACTAGCCTGACAACCATGTTTTACCATTTCACGAAGCAACCTCTGAAGATCAGGAGATTCTGGCGTCGTCATAGATGCTTGATGCTCATTTGGACCAACTCGGCAGCTAATAGTGCCCAAACGACCACAAGAGATTCCAGCAGCCTCAAAGATCGACTCGACAAGATAGGCAGTCGTTGTTTTTCCATTAGTACCAGTAATACCCACAACACTCATCTCTTCACTCGGGTGGTCGTACAACTCATGTGAAAAAACGGCCATGGCACAACGTGCGTCTTCAACAACTAGCCAAGGCAATGAAAAATCTTTGGGGCAGCTCGACTCGGAAATCACTGCGACTGCACCCCTATTTTTCGCCTCTAGTATAAACGAGACACCATCCATCAGCTGACCACGGATTGCCACGAAAACTCCACCTGGCACGACACGTCTCGAATCATAGGAAATTTCAGAAACCTCTTGTTCTAAGGTGTTCCGATGATCGATAGAGGCTAGATTCCTCACTTCAGGAAGCATGGATTCAGCTCGTTGTAGTAAATCAGACAGTGTCACTGTCTTGCCTCATTAAAGCTTTCTTTTACAACACCACTACCTGTATCTTGACCGCCTCCATCACGACGGAACCATACGACCCCCGGAACATCTTCCGGTAAGGGCGCTCCAGCGGTCGGAAACTGGCTGACGGCAAAGCCATCACCAACCAAGCGCATCCATATACCCTTGCGACTTAACACCCTGAGCACCTGACGCGCACTCAAACCGTTGAGATCTGGCATTTCTTCTTTGCCAGGTCCAGAACTTTTGTGTTCAACATCCGGACCTTTGGATAAACCGATCTCAAGAGGCTTCACCTGATTTTCTGCATCCCATCTAGTAACGATTACAGGTAGAGGCGCATTAAGATTCGGACCGACATGCAAATAACGTAGAACTTCTTCTGCAATTGTCTTAAAAACCGGAGCGGCAACTGCTCCACCGTAGTACTCACCATTGCTTGGCGAATCTATAACAACAAGAATTGTGATCGCAGGATCTCGTGAAGGAGCAAATCCAACGAACGACGCCATATAGTTAGTCTTCGAGTAGCTCCCATTGTGTAACTTCGCCGCGGTTCCTGTTTTACCAGCTACTGTATAACCCTCAATTCGAGCAGAACGACCAGAACCACGTTCGACCACACCTTCCATGATTTGGGTTAGTGCTACGGCGGTGCCGGGTTCAACAACGCGACGGATAATTCGAGGCTCGACTGTTACCCTCTCACCATCTCGAACAAACGCAGATATCACTCGAGGTTCGATTAATCGTCCGCCGTTCGCAATGGCCGAAACCGCAGAGACCATCTGAAGAGGAGTTACACCAATTTGGTATCCCATGGAAACTGACGCAAGAGCGCCAGGGTCAAGATCTTCAACTTTCCACACAATACCTCGGCTTTCGCCTCGAAAATCCGGGGACAGAGTCTGTCCAAATCCGAATCTCCTTACATAGCGACTAAGTCGATCTGAACCAAGTTCAAGGCCAACCTTAATAGCTCCAACATTGCTCGATTTCACAATCACATCAGAAAATGACAACGTGCCGTATCTATAAATGTCACGTATTTTCCTAGAGCCGAATTGGATCATTCCATCACTTACATCAATTAGTGAGTCCGGCTTGATTATTCGTTCCTCAAGTGCAGCAGAAGCTGTAACAATCTTAAAAGTTGAGCCTGGTTCATAAACCTCCTGAACCGCTCGATTTCTCCTGATGTCTTCACTGAATTTGTTGAAAATATTTGGATTGAACGTGGGTTCGTTAGCGAGCGCTAAAATCTCACCAGTGTGTGGATTCATGACGATAACCGTGCCACCAGACGCGCGGTTCGCCTTAACCGCAGCCACTAGCTCGCGTTGTGCGATGTGCTGTAAATTCTGGTCGATCGATAACTCGAGATTTTCACCAGTAGTCGGCGGACGTTCAATCCGGCTGAAAGCTTGATGCTTGGCATCAGTATGAATTAGTAATTTCCCCGGGCGGCCAAGTATCCGCTCGTCGTAACTCGATTCAATTCCGCCAAGACCAATATTGTCGACACCAACATATCCAAGCAGGTGAGCTGCTAAGTTCCGCTTTGGATAATAACGACGGTTCTCCTTAAGGAAGCCCACACTCTTAAGATTAAGGTCAGCAACACTCGCTGCCTCATCAGGTGAAACTTGCCGACGAATGTATGTAAAAGCGCGTTGGCGTCCGAGACGCTCGGCGATCCGCCGTTGCTCACGCGGCGAACAATCCTGCAATGCTGAACACAAGCTCGCTGCAATCTCTTCAGGATTTTCAATCTCAGCTGGCACGGCATAAATCGAATCAGCATCAACACTGTAAGCCAAAATACGGCCACGTCGGTCGAGGATATCCCCTCGCTTCGCCGGCGCGTTGACTGTTCGCATTTGTTGTCGCGTAGCACGCGACAGCATAACTTCGTGTTGGTTAACCTGTAAGTACACTAATCGCGCCTGGATACCAATCGTCCAAAGGATCAATCCCAATGCAGCAACTACTACTCGCCGTCGAACAGTACGCTTCCACGCACCGGAGGCAGGTAAAGACTTCTGGCCTAACGAGCGTCTGGCGTTACTCTTAGGGCCACGCGAAAACCCAACCCACGGTAGCCAAGAACTAGACCGATGAGATCGACTGCCCCGGCGTTGATCGGCCACGCAGTGCTCCTATCGTGAGCCGACCACCATCTCGTTTGGAGGTGGAGTTATTGGAACACGCTCGAGGATAATGGCTTGCTCGCGGCTCGGACTGACCAGTTGTAATTCTTCGGTCGCCAAGCGTTCAATCCGTTCTGGGGATTTCAACGTTTCTACCTCGAGCCTCAAACGGCGATTAACCTCTTCCTCTGCTGCCCGGTCTCGTTGCATTCGTTCAACCGCATATCCATGACGAATCAACTCGAAATGCAACCACGCTGAAAAAAGTAGTACGGTAACGAAAAAAACACCAACGAGGACAGACCGCCACAGCTCCCTTTGACGGCTACGATCAATCTCTCGAACAATTGGATTGTTACGGACGTCCTTTTTAATGCCGTATTCGAAATCTGTCGGACTCATGCGTAACCCTCGATAACACGAAACTTTGCACTCCTCGCTCTGGGATTCCTGGCAACCTCAGTCTCACTTGGCACGATAGGCTTTCGCGTCAACACACGAAGAGCCACTTCGTGAGTCTTAGCCAGACTTCGCATAGTGTGCTTAACAATCCGATCCTCAAGCGAATGGAAAGAAATAACAACGAACCTCGCACCTGTCCTAAGTCGACGACTAACCACCGATATGAAGGCATCTAACTGATCCAACTCCTGATTCAACCAAATTCTAAGAGCCTGGAACGTACGTGTCGCCGGATCGATACGCCAACGCCCATGGCTTCTTGGGATGGCTCGTCTGATAATTTCTGACAATTCACCCGTCGTACGAACAGGAGCGACTTCACGTGCACGAACAATGGCACGAGCAATACGTCTCGCATAACGTTCTTCACCAAATTCATAAATAAGATTAGCCAGAGAAACTTCTGACTCTCGAGCAAGTAAATTGGCGGCTGTCCAGCCATTCGTCCTATCCATTCGCATGTCTAGAGGCTCATCTCGGCGAAAGCTGAAACCCCGTCCTGGTGCTTCTAGTTGTAATGACGAGAGTCCGAAGTCAGCAAGTGCCCCATCAATATGTGTAATGCCACGCACATCAAGCAGTTGAGACAAATCACGGAAATTCGCATGCACTAACTCGGCACGATCAGCTAAATGTCCGAGTTGATTTGACGCAATCTCTAGTGCTTCAGAATCTCTGTCAATACCTATTAGCCGAGAGGCACCCGCCTCAAGAAGCCTCTTTGCATGTCCTCCTGTTCCTACCGTGCAATCACCACACACTCCACCCCTTTGAGGTCTCAGGTGCAGTAGCACTTCGTCAACCATCACAGGATCGTGTATCGTGGTCATAACGTCAGACACCGTACTCGGCAAGTGCGAGTGCATCAGCTTCCGTAAATTTATCGTGCTTCAATTTTGTTCTGAACCTTTCGTCATTCCACACATCGAGATGATTCACTTTTCCGAGTACAGCAACTTCCCCGAGACAACTGGCTGACTCTCTTAGGTGGCTGTGAATCAGTACACGACCCTGTCGATCCATTTCTGCCGGCTGGCCAAAAAAATTCACGCGCTCGAGAAACCTCATCCGCGATGGGTGCGCCGACGGCATAAGCGCTAACTTTGACTCCAAGGCAAGCCACACAGGCATTGGGTAGATCCGGACGTACTCACCAGTCAAGCTGGTCACGAAAAGTTCACCTCCATGCTCGTTTTCGATACGTGATCGGAACGCACTAGGAACCTTAAGGCGTCCTTTGGCATCAATACGCGCGGGAAAGTTTCCACGGAGAACTTGAATATCCACTTAACTCCACTTTTATCCACATCGATATTAAGAAACGTGTCGATCATTGTCAATTGTAAAGGCCTTCTATTAGTAGTCCTTTTGCCTAATCTTCGCCATTTAGATCTACTACTGAACAAGTTCGTGCTACGATCCAGACATTTGGTAGCTGGTCTCAACATTTCTGAGTCCATCCACTTCGTTACTAGGTCTACAACGCTATCGACAAAAACCTATGCTCCGAGCCGGTCTCATCGGATTTCGGTCGGTCGGTAAGACAACACTCTTCCGTCTCCTGACTAAGTCAAATGAGGAGATACCGAAGAATCGAAATAGCGAGACACATGTTGGTATTTCGAAAGTCCCTGACCCACGTCTCGATTTTCTAACAGCTCTTTATCATCCGAACAAACACGTACCAGCAACAGTCGAGTTCGCAGATCTCACTGCTTCCACCCGCCACGACGGTAAAACGACTCTCAATGTCTCGGCATTTCGTGCCGCTGACGCTCTGCTACACGTCGTCCGTGCTTTTAACGACGACACTATCGCTCACCCCCCTGGCACTATCGACCCAGCACGTGATATTCAACTTATGGAGGATGAACTCATCCTCGCAGACCTTGAAGTAGCAGAGAGGCGGCTCGAACGAATTGCACGTGAACTTAAAAAAGGGAAAAGCGCTGAACTCTCCAAGGAACAGAACATTATTTCGTATTGTCGAGACACACTTGAGGAAGGAAATCCGATACGAGGCCTTAAGCTCGAGCAAGACGACCAAAGACTCGTACGCGGCTTCCAGTTTCTATCAGCCAAACCACTCCTTGTAGTTATCAATCTTGACGAGAAGGATGTAACAACAGCCGATCAAGCTATCGAAAACCTTGGACTCCAAACATTCATGTCAAAGCCGGCTACACGTTGTGTACCAGTTTGTGCGAAGATTGAACTCGAGATTTCTCAACTCGAGACAAATGACGCCAAAGCATTTTTGTCAGACTTAAATCTTCAGGAATTTGGACTCGATCGTGTGATTCAGGCTAGTTACACTCTGCTCGGCTACATCTCATTCTTCACCGTAGGCGAAGATGAATGCCGAGCCTGGTCAATTCCTCACTCTACTCCAGCAACAGCAGCTGCCGAGGAAATACACAGCGATATTTCGAGAGGATTTATTCGAGCCGAGGTCGTTCCATACGAAAAACTTCGCGATCGGAGCTCAATGACAGCCTGCCGAGAGCACGGCGAGGTAAAGCTCGAGGGGAAAAATTACCAAGTAAAGGATGGAGACGTAATCAACTTTCGGTTCGCGACGTGATAGCATCACGAGCATTTCAAGAATGTAGCAGCCAATGATACGAAGAGTCGCAGTCTGCGAAGCACATGTCCCATTCGTAACTGGCGGTGCCGAATTCCACGTGCGCGCAATCGTAAAACATTTATCCGAACACGGCTATGAGGCAGAGCTGGTACGCATCCCATTCAAGGAGTACCCAAAGGATGAAATTCTGCCTCACGCTACCGCGTGGAGACTGATCGATCTCAGTGAGAGCAACGGCCAGCCAATCGATCTAGTAATCGCCACAAAATTTCCAACGTACTTTGTTCGCCACCCTCATAAAGTCGCTAGGGTCCTGCATCAAAGTCGTTCAGCTTATGAACTCTGCGGAACAGAATTCAGTGACTTCAAACATACGAATGCAGATGTTGGCCTTCGTAAACAGATCATCAATCTTGACAGGCAAATGCTCAGTGAGTGTCATCGATTATTTACGAATGCACAAAACACCGCTAATCGGCTGAAAAAATTCAACGGACTCGATGCAATCCCACTCTACCATCCACCCCCATTGGCAGGTCGTCTCCTATCAGGAACAAGTGGCAACTATGTACTCGTCAGTGGTCGACTCGAGACAATTAATCGTGTCGATTTA
>CAZQMT010000069.1:0-10607 GCA_964594555.1 uncultured Vicinamibacterales bacterium | reverse complement strand
GTTGGACTGGCAAATCCCTTAAGCAAAACCGGAATTTTTCTTTTCTTCTCAAAGCGTGACCAAAAGAACTTGGCGAAATATCTTCAAAAAAATCTCGGCAGAAAAGTACGCCCATCTCCCCTAACGTGTACCGCTAGTATCTTGACTTTCGTGGCCTGCTTAGCTAGCTGTACTCCACAAACTGCAAGCACGACCGCGCCAGAGAAAGGCACCCATATTAGCTCTGAAACATTGCCATCAGCCAGCAAAAATTCAGAGCCGAATCAAGTTAGACAAACGAGACAAGTGCAGCTAGAGGTGATGGCGACCCTCAATGGAGACACCCTTGAAATCATTGGAAAAACAGACCTTCCTGATAACACTCTCATAACATACGAGGTATATCACGAAACTTTCCTACCAGTAGCAAACGCTGATATGACGCGAAAGGGAATAACAGTAGTACAGAAGCAAAATTTCTCAGCAACTGTAAATCTAACCGGCTGGTCCGCTGGGACCGTCGTTGTTACTACCAACTTCATGCCAGGCTTAACAGAAAAAAAACAACCGCCAGAAATTATTGAAAATTTCGGAACTCACGGGGAATTACTCGAAGGCAAGAACGTCTTTTTGGGCTCTGGTCAGAAACGTGTCGTTGCACGAACAGAGGTACCACGATAATCCCCTCTTATAGAAGAGAACTACTCAGGACGTTCAAAAGGAGATTCCGCGGCTTTAATAAGATCGTCAAGCGGTACAACCGGTCCGTGGGCAGGAACTACTTGTTCAACATCGAGTCCAAGATTCTCGATATTCTCAAGCAAATTTGGAGCAAATGGGAAATATGGCTCTCGCCGGGACTGCGGTGCCAAGGGATCCTGTGGCGGCGAGTACACATCAGCCTCGTAGAGTAATCTCTCTTCTGGAAGATAGGCCATCAAAAGGGTATCAGCATACCGACTCCCAGTAACATGGTAGAGCTCTAGCGTCCGAAGCTCATCATCGACAATATGTTTTCCTGAGACAAGCTCGGCCTTCAACTTTTGAGGATTTCTAACCAAAGCATCAGGTGCGTACGTATGTTCCCTCTCAATTAGCTCCTCAAAAAAATCTTTCGTCCCTCTCAGGAATCGACTTCTAGCTCCACCCCCTGGACTACTCCCAGTCGTATCCCTAATCGGCTCATGCAACATGAGCGTTAATCCTTCAGACACGGCTGCTCGAAGACCCGCAGAATGATCAAAATGATGGTGCGTCACTACAACATGGGTAAGTGGTTTATCTGGAACCACCTCACGCACTTTAGCAAACAGGCCGCGTGTATGATTTTCTGAAAGAGGGATGTCTATTAGGCGTACATGATCACTAAACTCAACCAACAAGCTAAAATAACCTGATGATCCAAGCCGCCATACTCCTTCTAACCCTTGATCATCGAGGTCAGTTAAAAGCTCAGATTCAATCAGTGGCGGAACAGGTTCGGGCGATGCCATCGCCACCAGCCTCGGAACTTCAAGCCGCCCAATCTCTACATCGATCTCAGACTCCAATGCCAACCGACGTCTCCCTGCCCCTCTAGCTAAATTAAGTCCGTCTCGTATTTCTCCAACCACCTCTCCACCAGATCGCCAAATAGTGTTGATCACGTCCCTCACTTCAGCAATCATCTCGCCTTCCATCCGCCAGATAATTCTCGTCGGCAGCATCAGGCCATCTACGTCACGGTAACTCGAAAATTCAGTCTCAAGCTCAACATCTCCAAGCATTGGATTCGCGCCGGCTGACTGGACACGCACCGGTCGTTTCGACTGGCGATCGACAAACAGTGTTACATTAATGCCCTCTTCCGTTTCGATATCAATCACCTGATAGTTTTCACGCTGTCGAAGACCACTGAGAGTTGTACTCGGGTCAAGGGCAATCTGAAGAACACCAACCGGGTGATGTAGTAATTCACCCTTTCTAATTCGAATCAAATGATCGCGTTGGCGACTTGATTTGTCGTACTGGTCAATATCGAACGCTACGTTACCATCGAGCGCCGTGACGAAGCGCTTCGTGTCGTAGTTTGGTGTCACAAATCTCGGAGTTTGTAATTCTTCAAACCGAAACCTCTGCTCACGCCAATCATAAATACGCGTGAACGTAGAAAAAAAGTTCGGTGGATTTGCATCAGGGCTTGGATTCTCGCCTATCCAATAACTCTCTCCGTCCCCTGTAAGTCTCAGCATATCAACATCTTCGATCGCACCCGTACCACCGAGGGTCGACGCCGCATCATGAACAAGCTGCAGTTCTGGAGTCGACGGAGCACCGCAGCTCACAAGCAGTAACGTCCAAACAAAAAGTTGAAATCCCCTCATCTCACTCTCATCAACCGATCGATCGCCTAAGCGGATTATCAATAAGTTCGACTATCTGAAACCCATTAAAAAGGCTGTTAAACCAAATATGGCCAGTTTCCGGTCTGTATCGTACGTAAGAATACGTGTAGTCGACCAGATTATTCGGATAAGACTTTGACACTTCAAGAACCGTATCTGGCCTCGCACCAGGAATGTAGTAGCCGATTTCCTCAGGCTCGTAGGGGTCCCTCACATTCCAAACTCTAAGCCCAGACGAATACCAAGTAAAAAACACTAACGATGTATCAAAAGGATCATCAACACCAAGGTAATGTGACCCATAAATAGCCCCATCCTGATCCGTTTGATCAGCATATTGTTCTTCATTAACATCAAGCTTAATCGTGGAAATCTGAAGTGGGTACTCCTCGTTGTTAATATCAATAATTCGAGCCCACCCCCATGGGGCGCCAACGCCATGGTTGTCCGGTCCTCCCCTTTCACCCATGGTTTCATCCATAGCAATAATGTAATCACGGCCAGCGATCTTAACTAAATGCGAGGAATGCGTATATCCGAAGTTCTCTGGAGGGCCCCAATTAAAAGAACTGATCCGCCTAATTTGAGCATCTGAATTTCGCTCGGTCACTTCACTGGTATCAAGTACTACTAACCCCTGCTGGACCTCATTATCCACAACATAGTTGTAGTTTCCGTAAGCCCGTGTCCCATCGGCATTGACCTCTAGATCATGCATTCCACTCTCAGGCATCCCTGGCTCATGGCTAAGGTCCCAACTGGCAATAAGTGTCGGGTTAGTCATGTCTGTGACATCGATCGCCATAAGTGCATCTCCAGGCGTCTCAGGACTCCCAACAGTAGCCCACACAGTATTACCATCCTCACTAATTCTATGTTCATGAGTCACAACGTCCCCGGGCACGTCACCATCGTTAAAGTCATACGTACTGACACGAACGATGTCACGACAATCTTTTGAAGCATCATAAATTTGGAGTTGGCTCGGCCCAGGAGGATCTCCATAAGGCGTGGCCGGATGACTAAAGGGCATCACAATAACCATTTTCCGTTCTTCGTGAGCCTCTACCTGCGATTCACGCGTCCCTGGTGTACCATCAAAAACTTTTACAAGCTCAGGATTACTCGGGTTAGAAGCATCAACTACAGCCATGCCAGCCAACCTATGTTTTCCACCAAAGTACGCTGCTACATACGCACAATCACCAATCCAACCAAGATTTCCATTCTCTCCACGATTTTCGACATCCTGCTGACCAACAAGCCGCATGTTTCCCATATAGGGCTCCAGCGAACGACCACTCTCTTGATCCGCAAGCGGCACCTGCCCCTGTAGACGGTCACTTTCATCTACAGCACTCGTCACAGTATCTGTTTGAGGCCCACCGGAACATCCAATAGCGACAAACGTGAGCGCCATGACCATAAGGCCAAAGACAGAGGACCAAATTCGACGTCGAACGAACACATCTGTCAGACATCCTTCCATCGCAGCCTACCTCCCCTGGGAATAAAAATCGCGTTGAGAGTCATTTACTCTGCCCTAACCCGTACAGCGTAACATCAGAGCCTAATCAACGCTCAATCCAACAAAACTCGGTGCATCCATCATTATGGAGCACCACGTAAGAGTCCTATGCTATACAGTGAACTGGCCGCTGTAAAGGAAGCCTCGTTCCACGGAGAACACAATATTCAATAATCGGCAAGAATTAGACTACTGGTTGTTCACTCGCCCTAAATTTCCTCTTCGGCAATCACTCAGCAGCCAAAGATCACTCTCAAGACCTAGACCGTGAATTAAAACCAAACTGCCGCCAATAAACCCAACCAAACTTACCAGCCGATTAAAACGACGAGACCCAATCCTAAAATTCCTATACCGACAGCGCGAGCAAAAAATCTGCCGCGTGTAGCAATCTGCTCAACGCAGGTGACCACTGTGAGAAAAGCCATCCAAGTGAGATTCATTGTCCCAAGCACAAACGCCGTAATCATGAGTGCCCAGCAACAACCCAAACAATACCACCCATGACCAACACCCAAGCGATAACCTCCCATCGGCCCATTCTTCCAGTGTGATAAAAGGTAAGCCAATGGACTACGACAATGTTTAAGGCAATTCCATTTAAGCGAAGTCAGTTGAAACAAACCCGAAACAATCAAAACCGCTCCAGGCAACATGCGACTGCCTTCGTACATTCCACTAGACAGATTAAAAGCTTGCATCAAAATTTGCATCGTTGCGGCGATACAACTAAACCACAACCAAACAAAAAAATAGCCACTAGCAAAGGTTGTAGAAAATCTCAAGGCAGACCCAGTAAAGTGCTTACGCTCTATCACAGCGTCAAGAAAAACCATCCAGCGTAGCAATACCGGCATCATCATCGCAACCATCATGACCTGCCACATGCATACTAATGAAATTAGAGACCAGATATCCACTGACACCGCATGAGGACTTGCGACCATCACATAAAAGCCTTGTTCCTGAGTAAATCTTGCCATCCAGGACCATGCAATCACTGCCGCACTAATTCCCGATCCAAATAGGATCAAGCGCTCGTATCGGGACGAAATGGCAATGCCATGTATTTTTTGTTCAGTACGCATAGGAACGACCTACACCACCCATTCGAAAGAAGAAAAGAGTCCGTGAGTATTATCATTACTGATTACAATCACCTCATCGGCACAATGCGTCGACCCTCGCGCTAGCACCTGTGACGAAGAGTGAATTTGGTTGAAAATATTCTCGAAGGTCACAGGCTGATTTCTATCTCGCCCACGAATACCAGTGATCGATGAATCAAGGATTTGTCCGACTCTCACTCTTTTATTGCTACCATCCTCAACAAGCTCAATCGGCAGATACTGTGTATCTAACCACTGACTAACGAACTTGGAAAGTAGAGCCCATGGCCCCCCAGCACGTCCAGAAAGGATCGTTTCAATAGCGTTACGCTGCGCTCTAGACGAACGATCATCGATAATGATTCTCTCAGTCCAGTCGCCTTCAATCATATGTTGAGGAGCATCATAGACAACGACAGCCTTCAGGCCTTCTAGGGAGACGTCATCGAACACTCCCTCATCGATCCTAATCGCCCAGTATCCCTTACATCGCGTGTGTGTACATAGCTGGTCGAAATGCACATGCCCAGGACAAACAAGCTGACAGCTACAATTCTCAAACAGCAGTCCTCGAGCACGCCACTTCATTTCAATAAACCCTTCGCCACACACAGCCCGCTCTAATTCAGCAAGAACTGAACTTTTAATTCCAACTTAACGCTTCTCTATAAACTAAAACCACTAATGGCCCAACACAGGGTGAGGGACATATGACTCCTCAAGGTAAGCACAATCCTGATCATCTAACTCAATCGAAAGTGATGCAACTGCCTCTTCTAGATGCTTCATCTTGGATGCACCAATAATCGGCGCCGTGACACCAGGCTGCCGTAAAAGCCAAGCTAAACCAACTTGGGCTGGCGTAATCATCATCTTAGAGGCAACTTCCTGAACCCTTGCAACGATACTGAAGTCTTCTTCGGTACGGTACAAATCGTGAGCGATCGTATCTGTCCTAGCACGTTGAGTTTCACCTTTTGTCTCACGTTGACGGTTGCCGACAAGAAAACCTCTAGCTAGTGGGCTCCAAGGAATCACACCTATCTTCTCCGAACGACAAAGGGGCAACATCTCACGCTCTTCCTCACGATAAACAAGGTTGTAATGATTTTGCATGGCTATAAAACGAACCCAGCCATTTACATCCGCCAGATATAGCGCGCGGGCAAACTGCCACGCTGACATACTTGAAGCACCAATATAGCGGGCCCGCCCAGATCGTACAATATCGTCGAGAGCACGAAGCGTTTCCTCGGGGGGCGTTGTTTCATCCCAACGATGAATCTGGTAAAGGTCAACATAGTCAAGCCCTAGTCGTTTCAGAGAACTATCAATGGCATCAAATAAATGCTTGCGAGAAAGTCCTCGAGCATTTGGATCTTCAGAAGTCGGATAAAAACCCTTCGTGGCGATTACAACCTCTTCTCGTCTCGTAAAATCCTTAAGCGCACGTCCGAGAATCTCCTCACTGACCCCCTTGGAATACATATCTGCTGAATCAAAGTAGTTCACGCCAAGCTCAAGTGCTCGGCGAATAAATGGACGGCTTTGCTCTTCGTTCAGCACCCATTCGCGCCAAGACGACGTCCCGTAAGTCATTGTTCCCAGACAAATCCGAGAGACCTTTAGCCCACTATTACCAAGATTGGTGTAGTCCATAATGCTCCTCGTCAACCGAATCTAAATGAATTTCTCTTTAAAGTATCGCATCGATCTGGTACTACTCTAAGACAAAGTCTAAATACCTTCCACTGCATAATAGGAACCAGATTAGAACGCTTTTTAGCTTATTCGCTCACTGTATTCTCTCGAGCGAATCTAGATATAGCAACACCTGCCAGGCACAACAAAATCCCGACAAAATTGAAGAAGGTAATAAGATATAAAATCTTCGACTACAGAGAATCTTTAACTACTCATTACAAGGCAATTGCCACACATCGGAAGAGTTCTTCATGACGCCCTATCGGAAACTTCGATTTAATTACCTCGGGCCAGGAATCGTAATGGCCGGGACTGCAATCGGAACCTCGCATCTCATACAAGCAACTCGTGCTGGCGCTGACTATGGCTTTCAACTCCTAATTATCATAGTCCTCGTAAACTTACTCAAATACCCATTCTTCGAATTCGGCCATCGCTACCCAGCAGCAACCCGAGAGAACTTGTTGGACGGTTATGCTCGAATGGGAAGAGGTTTTATCTACGGCTTTATAGCATTCGCTGCAGTATCGTCCATCGTTGCAATCTCAGCGGTTACTCTCGTCACAGCCGCAATCATCAGCTACCTCTTTGGGTTAGACCACTTGCGCTAGTCTTTTGACCATCGGTCACTACAAATGGCTTGACCGTTCGATGAAACTCATTATGGCGGTGCTATTCTTAGCAACTTGTACTGCCTTTAGCATCGCTCTGTCACATGACCCAATCGCAGCAAACCATTATGTGACACCGTCTGTCTGGAATATCGCCAACTTAGGCTTCATCATCGCGTTAATGGGCTGGATGCCAGCCCCCATCGAAATTTCTGTCATGCAATCACTTTGGCTTCAAGCAAAAGAAAAAGTCAGCGGCCAAACAACAGGCACTAGCGACGCGAAAGTTGACTTTAATGTCGGCTATATCCTAACCGTGACACTGGCAGTAATATTTCTCTCTCTTGGCGCTCTAGTTATGCATGGGGCAGGAGTTACATTCGAAAGTTCTGGAATTGAATTCACGCGACAGCTCGTACAGATCTACCGCAGTACTCTCGGTGAATGGGCTGGACCAATTGTTGGAACTGCAGCCTTAGCAACGATGTTCTCTACGACACTCGCAGTTATCGATGGATATCCCAGATGCCTGACAGCTGCCAGTCAACTCGTCATGCCACGGCGCAAGCTATCGCCTCAACATCTTTACGTCATTTACCTAACAGGCTCCTGTGGACCGGCCCTTCTAATCATCAACGCATATGCCAACCAGCTGACTACCCTCATCGACCTGGTCACAACAATGTCTTTCTTGATAGCCCCATTTTTCGCCTTCATGAATTACAAGCTAATCTTCTCTACTCATACACCAGAAGCATTCCGTCCTGGTGTATGTCTACGCATTCTCAGCTGGTTCGGCTTAGCATTCTTCATAGCCTTAGGCGCGCTCTTCCTCGTCTTCAGATTCAGTCCAGGACTATCTCATTAGAATCTGTTTCTTCAACAACCTATCTTGTCTGTTCAAGATATCTTAGCAACTCACTATCGGTCCCAAGGATGAAAATAGTACCTGAATCCAGTGTCTTTTCATATGCCTCAAGCGAACGCGTAAACGCATAAAAGTCTGCATCCCGGCCATATGCTTCGGCATAGATTGATGTCGCTTCAGCGTCAGCCTTACCACGAAGTTCTTGCGCCGTTCGATAAGCCTCAGACTGAATTCGTTTTAATTCACGTTCACGTTCACCACGGATCCGAGCAGACTCACCCTCCCCTTCTGAACGAAAGAGCTCTGCTATACGTTGTCGTTCTGCAATCATTCGAGCAAAAACATCCTTCTGGACCTCTTCAACATAGCTAATTCTCTTAAAGCGAAGATCTAGGATTTCGATGCCAAGGTCCCCCGTTCGCTCCGCCGCACTCTTTAAGATTTCTGACGCGATCTTTTGACGACCACGCTGAATCGGCTCCAGTATAACTGCCTCTTCCTCAGCCTCTATCGGCACATCCTCTTTATTTCTGTTTGTGCTACGGACGATCTCAATCAGGTCATATCTTGCGACAGCGTTTCGTGTCTCTCCGTCGAGAATGTCATCGAGCCTCGACTGCGCACCTCGCTCATCTCGCAATCTCTGAAAGAACTTAAGGGGATCGACAATACGCCAACGGGCATAGGTGTCTACCCAAATGAATCTTTTGTCTTTCGTCGGCACCTGGTTAGGATTACCATCCCAGGCCAGGAATCTTTTTTCAAAGAAGTTAGCCTGCTGAACGAACGGCATTTTAAAGTGCAGCCCAGGCTCAGTAACTGGAGCACCGACGGGCTCACCGAACTGAGTAATAATTGCTTGCCTGGCCTCATCAACCTGGTATGCAGCATTAGTTCCGACAAAGAGAACCGCAAACATCAACACCAGTTGAAAAAGTGACTTATTGCTCATTGAACACCTCCAGGGGTTGGCACAATCTTTCGTAGAGTCTCAAGATTCAGCAACGGCAACACTCCACTAGCGTCATCCCCCACAAAAATTTTCCCACCGATCTCAGGAAGGATTCTCTCCATTGTTTCTAAATGCATTCTTCGACGCGTCACTTGCGGCGCTCTCCGATAAGCCTCATAGAGATCCTTGAAACGCACTGCGTCTCCCTGAGCACGGTTTACTCGATCTAGCGCGTAGCCTTCAGCTTGAAGAATGGCCTGTTCTGCTTCACCGCTCGCCCGAGGCACGACCTTGTTGTACTCAGCACGTGCTTCGTTAATGAGTCGATCTCGTTGCTGCTGAGCCTGGTTAACTTCATCCCATGACGGCTTGACCGGATCCGGGGGGTTCACATCCTGTAGAACCACTTGATCAACGGTAATACCAAGCTCATACTGATCAACCAATGGTTGCAATTCCGCCTCAACGCGAGACTCAATTTCCTGTCGGCCAATCGTTAAGACCTCAGTAACAGTCCTATCTCCAACCACCTCCCGCATCACCGCCTCATTCATGTCGCGGAATGTCCCCTCCGGATTCCGCACCATAAACAAAAGCTGATACGGATCAGACACACGGTACTGAACAATCCACTCAACAACAGCCACGTTTAGATCTCCGGTGAGCATAATCGCTTCATCGGTGTAACCCTCTGCTGCGAAACGACTACGTGCGTCTGCCTCGACAGTGCGAAAACCGAACTCCTGTTTAAGCTGACGCTGCACCGGAACTTTGAAAACCTCTTCAAGGATAGGAAGCTTCGCGCGCAAGCCAGGCTCAGTCGTTCGAACGTAACGCCCGAGGCGTAAGACAACACCGACCTCCTCAGGCTGCACCTGATACAGTGAGTTAAATCCCACCAAAAGGGCAACAACACCGGCAACCCCCCAAGCAACCATTCGCCCAGGCAGCTTCGGTATCTTCAGGTCCTTAAAATCAATTTGGTCTTCTGCCATAGAATCTCCTTAGAACATAAAGTTATAAATTATTCTTCCCAAAAGTGCTAGATTGCGACACCATGCCCCTGGTGATACGATTTCCGTCTACTGATCCGTTACTCGAAAATATTCCGTCCGGCTTCATTGCCCAGATCAGCTGGGACAAGTAACCGATAGGAACAAGGATAGGAGCAACGTATGAAAATCTGCAAGACAAGTCTTAGAAACCTCTGCCTCTTCTTGACAATTGGAATACTTATCCCACTGGCCACGAGTGCCAGGATACATGGCGCCAGCAAAGCCGATTACGGCGTCGCTGCTGTTAAAAACGTCATGGTTCCCATGCGCGATGGGGTAAAACTTGCTACCGACATTTATCTCCCTACGGACAAAAACGGAACCATCATAAACGAAAAACTCCCAACTATCTTACAACGTACACCCTATAACAAGAATGGCGGAGTGGCCACAGCACACTACTACGTATCTCGGGGC
>CAZQMT010000068.1:0-10613 GCA_964594555.1 uncultured Vicinamibacterales bacterium | reverse complement strand
GCATAAGCAAGCTAAGTGCCGTTATGTCCGAATTAACACCAATACTCAACCGACCACCGATTCTGTCTACTTCATCGTTGAGTTCTGAACCAGACAACCCACCAGCTCCTTCATCAAGCAGATCAGCTGTCGCGGCCGCTAGGCCAGGGCGCGTGACCGGGTCAGAAGACGACCCAACAGGAAGCAATAATAAAGCCGTGACTAGAGGAACGTTACGGTGTTCGACAGTCCAAAGACTTAATCCATTTTCAAGTGAATGCTTTACGACCTCTGGCAAATCGAACGAAGGAATGTAGTCAGGATATGGTAGCCGTGAACGATCGACTTTACTCATGAAACCGATACCTTGACCGAATCAGGCAGGGACAAAGAAGTCTGCCCGTGAGGAACTACGCTGACAGCAACTCGTCTCTGGATATCAAGGAAGGATGCCGCAACCTGACGTACTCGATCACTAGTCACATCTGTATACCTAGTGAAGTCTTTAGAGAAGTATCCTGGATCACCAAGAAACACATTATAGGTATTAAGCTGATCAGACTTGCCCCCAAAACGACCTACCGTCTGCAGCCGAGAAAGAAAACTCGCCTGAATCTGCGAATGACCGCGTTCAAGATCTGATCTTTCTGGGCCGTCCTGAATAAAACGCTTAAGCTCATCGGAAATAATTTTTTCAATCGCCGACAAATTATGACCAGGTGCCGCTGTAGCCACAATTTGAAACACGCTAGATAATTCATTCGAACTTTGTACTGCTGTTACATCTGTAGCAATGCGTCTTTCATGTACAAGACTCCGATATAACCTCGAGTTCTTGCCGTACGCTAGCAACTCAGCCAGTAAATCTAGTTCCGCATCTCCATCTGTAAAAACAGCCGGCGTTCGCCAAGCCAGATAGAGACGCGGTAACTCAACGCGATCCTCATGAAGCAACCGTGTATCTACCTCTACGCCTAAATCCTGAACAACCTCGACTATCGGAATGGGAATGGTCCCACCGGGAATCTCTGCAAAGTAACGGTCAACCAATTCCAAAGCAGCATCAGTATCAATATCTCCAGCAAGAGCAAGGGAAGCATTCCCTGGATGGTAATAAGTCTCAAAAAATGACGTGGCATCTTCGATTTGTGCATCAGCAATATCAGACGAGAACCCAATGGTCGGCCAATGATACGGATGTTCAGGTGGGTGTAGTGCTGACATCATTGCCATCGTGGCTAAACCGTATGGACGGTTCTCATAATTCTGACGCCGCTCATTCAGCACCACATCCCGCTGGTTTAAAAATTTTTCAGTTGTCAGTGCTGGTAGCAGAAAACCCATACGGTCAGATTCCATCCATAGTGCTAGCTCGAGTCCGGTACTAGGAACAACTTCCCAATAATTTGTACGATCAGCATTGGTGGAACCATTAATTGCAGCCCCGATCTTTTGCAAAGGTTGAAAGAAACCTTCATCGTAATGTTCTGATCCCTCGAACATTAGATGTTCGAATAAATGCGCAAATCCAGTGCGTCCCTGACATTCATTCTTAGACCCAACGTGATACCACAAATTGACGCCAACAATAGGCAATCGATGGTCTTCATGAACCAGCACATCTAAACCATTGGCTAATGTGTCCTTGGTGAAGGCAATTTTCATACTTAAGGAACCTTCGATTAATTGCTCGGCGTCAAGGGAATGGTCTTCTGATTTTGATAACTCGCAATTGACACTTGAGCCGCTACCGCTTCAGCAGCAGAACGGAATGCGCAGCCCGCAGGCGAATCTGGCTCAGATACTGTTAGAGGTACACCAGCATCACCTCCGACTCGAATCGGTTCATAGATCGGAATTCCACCAAGGAACGGAATTCCAAGTTCTGTAGACATTGCTTCAGCACCACCTCGACCGAAAATGTCACTCTCATGGAGACAGCTCGGGCACACGAAGTGGCTCATGTTTTCAATTAAACCAAGAACTGGAATATTAAGCTTCTGGTACATCATGATCGCCCGCCGGCTATCAGCGAGCGAAACGGTTTGTGGGGTTGTGACAACAACAGCCCCGGCAGCCTGAACCGTCTGGCTCAAACTGAGCGCAATGTCCCCGGTTCCTGGCGGAAGATCAACGATCAGATAATCTAATCCACTCCATCGTACCTCACGGAAAAATTGAGTAATTACACCGTGCAACATGGGGCCTCGCCAGATTACCGGAGCATCACTAGTAGTCATGAACGCCATTGACACCACTTGCAACCCATATTTCTCAGCCGGAAGAATTTTTTTACCATCAGTCGTTAAAGAGCCTTCAATCCCCAACATGATTGGTATATTGGGCCCATAAACATCACCATCAATTAAACCGACCTTCCCGCCTGACTTAGCAAGTGCAATCGCAAGATTAACGGCTAAAGTAGTCTTACCCACACCTCCCTTACCCGCACCAACAGCGATGATATTCTTGACTCCATCCACCGGCGCTCTTCCAGCATCAGGACCAGCCGCACTTCTCACACTTGCAGTCATCGTAATGTCAACTGCCGTAACCCCAGGCACTTGCTCTACAGCCGCCTGAGCTTGATCACGCATTTGATCTTTTACTGGGCAAGCCGGTGTTGTGAGCTCAATGCTGAACGCCACACGACCATCAACACCAATCTTCAAATCTTTAATAAAGCCAAGACTTACGATATCTCGGTTAAGATCTGGATCCTTAACAATTTTGAGAACCTCGAGCACAGTTGATTCATTTACAGTTGGCAGACTCATGATTTACACAGCCTCGAAAAGAAATTAAAGACACATCCTCTACACTTCATCATCCAAAGCATTAATACGCTTCTAACATGATGTCATCAAAAAGCACCGGTAATTAAAAACATTAACGAATCATAACATCGACATTCACTGGAATCGTTTGACCATCAGGCAACTTGATATCGCAATGTAGCGTAGTGCCATCACTTGCCCCAGCTGGAACAACTACACTTACTAAGCGTTTGATCGTATCCAGTCCAGTTCCCTTACAGCTGACACAATCATCCATCCAAATTTCTCCGCGCCCACCACAATTTCGGCAACAACAGTTAATCGACAAGTCGAGCGGCACTCTAGCACCATTGTACGCCTCATGCCACGTAAGGGTAATTTGAGAAGAAATAACCAGATCCTGTTCGTAACCAGAGAAAAAATCTAAAAGCATTCGCTCGACGATATCTCCCACTGATGGAAAGTCAATGCACACCTCGTCTTCGAAATAACGATTAGTAGATCGATTTTTGTATGTAGCATTAAAATGCTTGAGACAATTGTCATATTCTCGACGTCTATTTTTGTCACTTAAAACCTCAAAAGCCTGTCTAAGTTCTTCAAGCGGTTGAGAAAACCTAGAAATAGCAGGGTGTTTTTCATGCCCTCCAGCCAACTTCCAGTAAGCATGCATTAGTTCATCCTCGTCAACATTCTCAGACACCCCGAGGATTGAATAAAAATCTCGCATTAATACTTCACTGACTTATACAAAGACACGAAATAGAATCACGTTCTGTAAAATAGTATCGGCACACAATGAGGGGACTAAAAATATACTAAGATATGCGACACGATAACTTCTAAAAATCTACACGGAATAATACAAACCTCACTGTGAGTCTAATAGATATATTCTCGTTGTATCTAAGAACATTATCAACTTTATGATTTACGCACTTTCTACAGAGATCTTGTTGACATCCCGATCAACGCACCGTAAGCTCACAATAATTTCTGAGGCTCCATAGAAGTTTATTAGCAAACTCATCCAAAGGAGATTTATTGACGCAATGTCAAGCATTGGAATGTACAAAATTCGAAGCGTAGCCCGTGGACCGCATTGGATTGCTTGGGCCGAGGGGGAAACTGTCGGTAAACCCGTAAGCTCGGTTGTACTTGTTGGTCGGACCCAGGACGAAGCTGAGAAGCGTGCCGTAGCGTGGGCTGAGAAGATCGACACAGTCTCTGATAATACCTAGCCTCACTTCTCAAATTTCGAAATCCCACTTTTAAGTTCTAACAGATTTAGAACTTTCAAACTGAGACCGTTAAAACCGAAATCTGGTCGTCAGGAAAGAGCAACTTAGTAACTGCGAGATCTCTGTCCAATCGGCCTCCGTTGGTTTTCGTTGCAACTGGACTCACATCGAGCAATGTGACTCTCCCATCTGAAGAGCGAACTAAACAGTCGATGGAACCACGAGCGAACTCGTCACCCTCTGACTCTTGAACCTGAAGAGAAAAGGGTACGTCGTAAAAAAAATGGCCGTCTCGTAGAAGCAGAAGAAAATCTTGATTTTTACAAAGCTTTATATAGGCTAATGCGGCCCTCTGAACGGCTTCTTCAGGAACTTCAAAACCAGAAACTTCATGAGCGCACACAAGGCCAGCCGCATACACCTCGACTTCCCCAATACCCATAACCTTCTTAGACCCAGAACGTAACAAACGACAGGTCAATAGGCATGCGAGACGATCGGCCTTTGATGTTGATTCCCTCGACTTAATTCGACGGAACTCCGTAAAGTCACGAGGCTCACTTACTCTCGGCATAATTGATTGCTGACCAGATCCTGAAGTAGCCACAGTATTTTTCTTCGATTGAGCTTCAGCAGGCACACATTCACTTACAACTGCCTCGTCTCGGCATGAAGTTGTAAGACTACGATAAATTTGAAAGGCGTGAGACTTCAAACCCTCCTGACCCCAAAATACACATTCACCTGGAACTCGAGACGCTGACTCAAGCATACGATGAAACGATCGCGGCAACACTTCCCCTAAACTACCTAGCCCAGGCTTCATTTCACCGTCAACTAGTACAGTCGAAAAGTAAAGACGATCTCTCGCACGCGTGACAGCAACATAGAGAAGACGTTTCAATTCCTCACGGTCACGCGAGCGCTCATCAGAGTTGGCTGACGGCAGTAAGGAGGTGACGGACACAACATGGCCCTCTCCTCCAGACTCCGTCACAAGACGGATAGGTTGTGGTGTGCCTCGAGCGCCACGAGCAAGATTGACAAGAAAAACGATCGGGAATTCTAGCCCTTTCGACGCATGAACTGTCATCAGACTCACGGCATCATTTGCATCAACAACAGCATTAGCTTCGTCACCCGAAGAAAGCCGATCTACATGCTCAGCAATTTTCGACATCGTCGAAAATCCTCTGTTTTGGATCCGTCTAATTAGAGCACTAAACTTCTTCACATTCTCACGTGCCTGTGCGCTACCAGCAACCTTCAATTCATATTCATAGGCAGTTTCAGACAAAACTAAATCAAGTAAGTCAGACGGAGGCACTAGATCAATTAATGACAACCAAACTTTTAGCGAAGTCTTGAGTCGTAAAAACACGCGTTGATCTTCGTCGCTGAGTTGACCACAAGAATCTAAAAACTCATCCCCTAGCAATGACTTCGAAATTTGTGGTGAGAGCCTTTTAATACCCTCGTCCGATAACCGAACAAGTCGAGATCTTAGGAAAGCGGCAGCCTTCACATCAGAACCAGGATCTCCAAAGTAACTTACAATCGCACATAAATCTTTGATTTCCTCGGCGTCAAAAAAACCAAGCCCCTTGTAGACGTAACTAGAAATTCTATGATTCTCAAGTGCCAACTGAAATTCTCGATGGCTGTCACGCGAACGGAAAAGAATAGCAATATCGCTAGGAATAACACGTCGAAAAACTCCAGATTGCTTATCTCGAATGCTTCCTTTCATTAATAAACGTAAAATTTCTTCGGCAACCGCTTCTGCACATATCCCCAGTTGATCACCGACTATGACTCCTAAGGCCTCATCATTTTTATCGGCTACATTGTCTTCACTAGATCTTTCTAATTCAGAAACTGCTTCGAGCGGGAATCTGTCATCGTCGTCATAAGAAAAAGAACCATTTTTCCCAGGATCTTTCTCAACCTCCTGAAAAAGATCATTTGTGAAATCAAGTAATTTCGGCACCGAACGAAAACTGTTAGAAATCCACCGACGTGACGTACTTCCTGCACGTAACATGTCAACGTGATTTACGGCCTCTCGTAACAACTCAACCTCTGTATCTCGAAAACGATAAATGGATTGTTTTCTATCACCGACTAAAAAAATCGAAGGTGGAATCTTCGCTTCATGCACTAATCCAAATCCTTCACCCCAAGAACGAACAAGTAACGATATGAGTTCCCATTGTGCCCGGCTTGTATCCTGGAACTCATCCACAAGAATGTGATGATAGCGAGATTCAAGCCGATAGCGGCTTTGTGCGAATTCATCCATCTGCCGAAGCAAACCAAGCGCACGATCTAAAACTTCAGGGAAATCTAGTAACGCCTTACTCGTCAGGATGCCCCGATACTCCTTAAGCGAAATTGATAGAAGGCGCCTTAATCCACGTACTAATACGTAATTAATATTAACTGCGAATGAATCGAGTATCCCAGCTACTGACGGAGCAAGACCGGCCACTGCCGATGAATGACGTCTCCAAGCAGTTTCTGAAACACAATGGTGTTTACCGTAATCAGTAATTCTCACACGTGGTTTCTTGGCTCTCGTTAGGAAATGTTTAGCGATCCGATCAAGCGTAGCGCGAATAATTATCGGATCTTGCTCTCTTTCAACTACCAAAGAACGCACGTCTTGCACGAACATTTCAAATCGTGGGTGTCCAACTGGACCATCAGCCAAAAACTGATCGAGGCCTCCTGGTACCGTTGTAATAAGATCGCGGAAATGGTCAGCAGCGTTCAGACATGCGTGCTCGGCAGTCATATCACGTGGACCTGAGACAAGATGTCGATCGAATACATTCGAGGCCATAAGTCTTCGACCGATTAAATGCGCTAGGCCAGTCCGAAGACGCATGGGTGTAAGAACCCCGAGTACAAGCGCCACATCAGAATCACGACCAACAAGACCGTGAGCAGTTCTCAACGTTCGATCAAGGGCTTCGTCGAGCAATCCTGGAATCTCTGTCTCATCAGCTATTGTGAATCCAGGATCAAGACCAGCTTCTAGAGGAAATTCCCGAAGAAGGGAAAGACAGAAAGCATCGATCGTCGTAATCTCGATATCGTTTATACGATCTCTTAAATTTTTCCAATAGTTCTCATCTATCTCCCCTCGAGCAACTGCGGCCCTAAGATTCAGAACTATCCTTTCTCTCATCTCAGCCGCTGCCTTTCGTGTAAAGGTCATGGCAAGGATGTTCATAGGACTAACCGAAGCTTTCAATAAGTTAAGATAGCGTTCTACAAGTACAGATGTTTTACCTGTACCTGCGGATGCCTCAAGGACCACATTGTTAGTTGGATCAACCGCAAAAATCCGTGCTGCGGTATCATTATTAATCACGGACATAGTCCTTCCGACAAACTTTCGAATAAGAACAAACACGGCAAAGTGTTTGTTCGGCGGGCCGTGGAGGAAAATTCCCAGATTCAATTCCCTCAATGGCTCGAAGGAATCGCCGTTGGCCATCTTCGAGAGCTTCCTTTAACTTCGAAGAATTTGCCGCAAGTGGGATAAAGGTTTCACGTGTTCCAAAGGCTAAATAAGCTGCCTCAGTAAGCTTCCACTGTCGGCCAAACCTTCCCGCAAGTTGCTGCTCCGCACATACACCGTAGATCGGCAACTGTACCGAGTACGAAGATTTTGGTGCTCGTCCGAGTTTGTAATCAATCAATCTTAGCCCGCCATCTGCAAGAAGGTCGACCCTGTCTGCAATCCCTTTCAGCTTAATCCGGCGAGATATATTTTCATGGACGAAGACGAAATCTCCTTCAAGAACATGTTCTAACAATCGATCCAAAATCTTAGCAGGATGCTCAGATTCAAGTCGCAATAGACGCTCGCCCAAGCCAACTGTCGTCGGTGAACCAAGCAGGTGGGCTCGTTCAAGTGTCCGATCTGGCTCTGACAATTTAAGAAGAAATCTCTCGGTTATTTCTTGAAAACACTGAGTAGCGCCTTCGAGGTTCTTCGATGTTACCGGACCACCTTCTTGCTTTGCCCAAGCAGAGAAGAATTCTTTGAATACATCGTGAAGTAATCGTCCACGAGACACTGATGTCATCGTCAGTGAATCCTCAGGTTCAGCTTTAAGACCGATGACGTCATAAGCGAAAAATGTAAACGGACATTTCAAATAACGCTCAACTGCACTTACAGTGTAGGGCTGGTAATCATCTCTGGAGATCGCTCCATGAAAGGCGGGGTCAGATCGTGAAGTTCGGGACATTCTAAGCGCCAACCAGCTATCCGTCGACATTTCAGAATTACTAGACATATCTTGATCTAGAGACGGAATTTCTGGATTAGAGTTTTTCAACGAAGCTTGATCAAACGTTTCTACTTCTGTCACAAATGGTAATTCAGTAAGTTCATCAAGTAATAATGACGGCGGCATGATGGCATCGTTTTCCAATGCGAATGTAGAGATCGCAACGGTTCCATTCGGAAGATCTAGTAGATCACGGAAATTAGCACGTGAACCAGACAATCTGTCTGACTCACGAGGCCAACCTAGAGTACTCAACAGTGAAGGAGGGTAAAAAATATTCCGACGTGGACGTTCTGGCCAGTCGTCTTGCACTACACCGACCAGCCAAACTTCATCAAAATCTCCGTAGCGGGCCGCTCTAGCATCAACGAAATTTACTCCTTCTCGACTAAGTGATGGCGGAAAAAGACTAGTTTCAATGCTACGTCTGATATTCGCTACAAGATCAGCAAAAGCGCCTTTCTTCCCATCACGAAATACATAAGCCTCTCTCAACTCACGTAGTAAAGTTAGCACCGCTAAGCGTCCCCGCTCGTAACGTCGTAGAAATTCCGTCTGATCTGAAACTTTGCGATGGTGGCGCTTCAAGAAATCTACGAGCGCCTCTAAATGAACGGTCGGACACGCTGGATGGCCAAGTGAGCCAAGTTCAAAAGCAGCCGAGGCTGCTGCACTTATACCTCGGAGCTCTTCCTCCGATCTTCCCACAACCAAAGACCATTTTTTGGCAAGAGCACAGAGCTCATCGCTTCCACCTGAATATCCTATTTCTCGTAATTGTCGGTCGAGAGCAGTTACATCGCCTTGCTTAACGGGGTTCGAATTCACCTCGCAACAAAGACGGGGCGAACGAAGCAACGCCAGCATTGCGCTTCTGGTAAAACCAGAAAGAACAAACGACAGCACAAGATCAAGAACTGCAGCAAACGGTTCTGCAGCGAGTGGAGTACCGTTAAAAACTTGACCCGGAATCCCTTCCGCCTCGAAAGTTCGACGTTTCAAATAAAGATAGGGTAATGGTCGCTGAAAAACGACTGCGGTGTATTCAGATGAGCACCTCTCGTCATTTACATTTTTTTGTGAAGCATCCAATGAAAAAGATTTCACTCTTTTGGCAATCGAACGAAGCTCCTCCTCCCTATCGCGACGAATGAAGAAGAGTTTCGACTGGTCCTGAGTCGGTGTCAATAAAACAGGATGCTCAGTCGTCAGCTCGCCCATCCTAATTTCCTCAAGACCTGGCAGTAGAGAATACAATCGTTCATAAAACCCTGTGGCCAGCACAGCCTCAGTGGAAACGATATCAACGCGCTTTAGTCCAGGAAGCCTAGTAATTAAGTCAAAATCCGCCGGCCAGAGCCCAAAAGCATCTGCTGACTGGTCAGCAACAGTTATAACAAGATGATTGAGCACTGGTTCTCCGCTCGTCTCAAGCAGCAATTGCCGAAGACTCGCTTCGTCCAATTTCCCTGTTTGTGTTAGACGATTCTGATACGCACGGAATGTCGCTACCAGAAATTCCGTTTGGCGGAGCAGGCGATTCGCTCCGCGATCAAATGCTTCACTCGGTTCGAGCTCACCGACCAACAATCTCTCGAATGTGTCAGTCGAGTGTCCGAGTCTAGAAATCGACTCGTAGAGCAGAACCATCTCAGATACAAGTCGTGGACGAGGCTCAAACGGTGGTGACACCCCGGATGCGATCGCATCAAGTACGGCAGAGTGAAAGAGTGCTTCACATTCACGGGACGATAGTCTAGATGGACTGTTCCTGAGACCAAAATGCATACGCGCGTACCATGCCTCACGAGACACAATGTCTGGAAACACGCGTGCGGTCACTCCATGCTCAAGCGAACCTTTAACCTTTTGACCGAGTAACCTAAGCTCAAAAGTCCGACGCAATTGCTCAGCCGCCGCATAATTTGGAACAACAACAGCACAGCTTCGCGAACGTAGAATGTCCTGTGTTTCAACTACAGAAACAATGACATCCTGAAACGCCCGAAGGTTGGGGACCCTAAGCAGTTTCGTTCGGCGCGGAGTAATCACTGGCATTCACACGTTCCAATAACATTCATTAATCAATCCATGATAACAACGGAGAAAAATAGTGCCTGTGGAAAACATGTGAATGTTCCGTGTATTTCTTGTGGATTAACACATGAAGCATTTTTTTTCTGATGTAATTATCGTTGTGAAGCATAAATACACTTTAAATACATCTACTGTTGACAAACATTCGATAGTTCTTTCGCTTGACGATACGTGAGAGAACACTAGAATACCGGAGCACCAAAAACAGATAA
>CAZQMT010000067.1:6415-10815 GCA_964594555.1 uncultured Vicinamibacterales bacterium | reverse complement strand
AACCGAGCCAGATCATCAAAAGTGTCACTATCAGTACTCGTGAACGTCGAGAACATCGCAGGAATGATCAATTGACCAATTTTCTCATCGGGAGACATTTGAGCCAGAGTCTCATTAACCCACAGCTCAGACGAATCTTGCTCTATTGAGGAAGTCGAAACGACTGTTCCAACCGTGCGCGTCCAGGACACAAGCAATAAAATCAGAAAAAGCGCTGCCAACGTTGAGGCAAATAGCTGCGTCTTAATTTTCTCAAGTAAATTATTCTTCATACTGTCGATAGTAAATCGAAAACGCATTCGATGCACGTAAAGGTCATTCAGGGCCAGGTAGTCGGGATCAACGGCAATCGACGGTTATAATCTCAAAATGAGACATCCAGAGCACAGGGTAGCCCCAGTAAAAACAACCAGATGCTTCGTTCTAACCATCAGTGATAGCCGAAATCTTGAAACAGACAAGAGCGGCGCTGCCATCATCGAGTTACTTGAAGCAGCCGACTACGAAGTGTCGAATCGAAAAATCGTACCCGATGATCCCGAGCAAGTACAGTCGACTATTCGAACTGTTTTAAAGGATACCGAGGTCAGAATCATAATCACTACCGGGGGCACGGGTATCAGCTCAAGAGACCTAACTTATGAAGCCATCGCTGAACTTCTTGAACGCAGACTGGACGGATTTGGCGAACTATTTCGAATGCTCAGCTATCAAGAAATTGGGCCGGCTGCAATGCTAAGTCGAGCAATCGCTGGAACTGCCAAGAAACATATAATCTTTTCTCTTCCTGGTTCCGAACACGCCGTAAGGCTGGCCATGCAGAAGCTTGTGCTTCCAGAACTTCGTCACATCATCCAAGAGATCTCACGATAATCATCAGCCGGCTAAGAGATGAAGAATTAGTTTAATTTCGGTCTCACTTCATAGTAAGAAGGACTTCACAAAATCACAGAAAAATATCAAAGTTTTTGGCATTATAGGAAACAGCTAGCGGTAGTAGATATGGATGAACAATTAAAATCAGAAATTCAGAGAACTGGGATGCGTCCAATTACGGAGACAATCTCATTCAACGAAGCGCTGACCCTCGTGCAAAAAGAAACCAAACCATTAAATCGTACCGAACGTTTACCAATAGCCGAAGCAGAAGGGCGAGTAATCGCAACAGACGTAACAGCTAAAACAGACGTGCCTCCATTTAACCGTGCCGCAATGGACGGCTACGCAGTCATCGCTGACGATACATTCGGTGCTGATCAACACAAACCACGAATTCTAAAATGCATCGAAAAAGTCTTAACCGGCAACATACCAACCAAGTCGTTAAAACAGGGTGAATGCATCGAAATTTCCACGGGCGCACCAATGCCACAAGGTGCCGATGCCGTGGTTATGGTTGAAGGAACTGAACGAGGACAAGTAAGCGAAATTCGGATCTTAACGCCAGTACACCCTCGACAACATGTCGGTCGTCGTGCAGCAGACATCGAAAGTGGGGAGGTTTTACTTCGTCGGGAAGAACAATTAACCCCAAGTCGAATCGGAGCACTGGCAGCCGTAGGGATTTGTGAAATTGAAGTATTCGCACGTCCAACCGTCTCACTACTTTCTACGGGAAATGAAATTATTGAACCAGGTCAGCCCTTAGGTCCAGGACAGATCTATGACATCAATAAGTACACGCTAGGTGCAATAATCAAAAGCCATGGTGGCATTCCCCTTTTTCACGACACCGTACTCGACACTTGGGAAGACCTTAATGCAGCAATCGATTCAAATCTCGATGAAGACATGATCGTCTTTTCTGGAGGAAGCTCGGTTGGTGAACACGATCTAATTCTTGATGTAATAAAAAACAAGGGGGAAGTCTTATTCCATGGTGTCGCAGTTAAGCCAGGCAAGCCAACCATATTCGGAAAAATCAATGCAAAACCAACACTTGGCATGCCAGGTTACCCGACTTCTTGTCTGTCAAATGGATACATGCTTCTCGCTCCGATAATCCGTCGCCTCGCCCGCTTACCCAGATACAAACCCGTAACCATTCGTCTTCCACTTGCCAAGCGGGTGATATCAACTACGGGACGTCACCAGTTTTATACTGTTCGTCTAGAAAAAGATTTCGCTGTGCCAGTGTTTAAGGCCTCAGGTGATATTACGAGTATGTCATCAGCTGATGGCTACTTCGAAATCCCAGCTCAGACCGACATCGTGGAGAAAGGCGAAATCGTAGAAGTCAAGCTATTCTAAAGACGAACTCATGCTGAAAATTGGCGATAAAGCGCCGTCATTCGATCTGCCCACACACCAAGGCAAATCGAGGTCTCTATCAGAATATCTATTAGGAGGTACAGTTCTACTCACATTTCATCGTGGAACCTGGTGACCAAACTGTACACGCCGGTTCGGTGAACTGGCACAAGATCTGAAGCTTTACCGCGATCTTTCTGTTCAGATCATCGCCATCGTGGCACAACGACCAGAAAAGGTTAAACACTACGCAGAAGAAAATGAGATTCCTTTCAACATTCTCATCGACGAACAACGAACAGTCTTAAAACAATACGGCGTATGGCACAGATTCGGTCTGGATGCCTGGAATATTGCTCGACCCGCATTATTTCTAATCGACCATTCTGGAACTATCCGTTATACCTTTATAGCTAGTCGCCAGGACGAATTCCCAGGGCGTGACGTAATAGTTCGAGAGATTAAGAAAATCGTTGAAGGTCAGTCAGCGTAAGCCAATTCGACGTTCGTATTCGGGTTCAAGAATGTCCGCGACGTGCAAATCAAACTCTGGCGCTGTTCGCCGGTAAGCGCCTCTAAACTCAGTGTGGCATCGATAACAGACAGTAACGTTACCCAAAAAGGCCGCTACGCCAAAATCCAACAGGGCGGTACAACCCAGCACACCGTAAGCCACCAAATCCATTCCTTCCCAATAAAATGCCGCACTAATCAATGCGCCGATGATAATAATCATAAGGCCAGTTTTTTGATCAAAATCTTTACGCAAATAGAAATCTTTCTCCTCACATACCGGACACACATCAACAAGACGGTCTTCCAAAATTCCATTTGAGAACTTTAAATTTGTTTCCTTAGCACACTGCCCGCATCGAACAACATCTGGTGGAGAAACTGCAGACACCGGTAGCTTCACACCACATGAGTTGCACTTAATAGTCACCTCCATAAATCAGCCATTCACCTATACAAGTAATAATTTTTGCTAGACCGGTACTTGGGTTGACAGGACAAGATACTTCGCCAGAGCCTCACCCACTATTACAGTGAAAAAATCAACGTAGAGAATGCCAGTGGCTGACTGAGTAGATCGGATCTTAGCAGTCTCCCAGGTAAGATAGGACAAAACAACTGGTCCTAGTAAACCAAACAGGACACGCTGCCAGAAGAAAACTCCAGCCACCGAAAAGATATAACGCTGAAAATCAGGTACAACAAAAGATTCGAACCCAGCAATCGCCATGTAAACAGCCACCGCAACTACAACAATACGAAGTCCTATGGAACCAATGTGAAACTTTACAATGCCCTGTAAATGGGCAACATCCATAGACGGCAGTATCAAATACCAATGGCCGAGAATCATAGCGGTACAAGCTCCACCTAGAAGTGCTGCTGAAGTAAAGAAACTGGCGACTGTCAACACCTGCATACCCAGTGGAGTACCGCTTGAAACATCGAGAGCCTGCAATATCAGAGCTATAAAACCACTGAGAGTTGCCGTCCAAAGGAGCACCGGTCGAAGTTTTGGCCATATACGTCCAACGATCAGCCTGAACGATAAAACGGCGAGAAAACATACCACCAACGCTAATGTAGAAAAAGTTGATAATCCTGAAGCTAAATCGTACGGCGACCTGAACGCCAACCCTATTAGTAACAACGTCAGGACAAGAACCGCATTAAAACGGAAGAATTTGACTCCAGCCTCCTTCGACACCAACAGTAAGGTTAGAATGATGCCGATCCCCAGGTGGGTCAGAAAGAGAAGCAAAACCGCAGTTAATGACATCAGAAGCGGTAAGGGCTAGAAACCTAGATGTCTCGCCTTGAGCACACCAGTTTTTGGACAGTTTAGCTGTTAAATCTTTTGTTTACCTCAGCCCAATTGATCGTATTCCACCAGGCCGAAACATAATCAGGACGACGATTCTGGTATCTCAGGTAATAGGCATGCTCCCAAACGTCAAGACCGAGAATGGGTCTCTTCCCCTCCATAAGAGGACTATCCTGGTTAGCAGTACTTTCAACACCCAGCTTGCCAGCTGCATCGCCTAACCACGCCCAGCCACTACCGCATCGTCCCATAGCAGCCCTCGCAAATTGCTCACGCAAACCATCGAAGCTACCGAATGTTGCTGTAATAGCGG
>CAZQMT010000067.1:0-6405 GCA_964594555.1 uncultured Vicinamibacterales bacterium | reverse complement strand
CACTCCCACCCATGATCTGCCAAAACATCGTATGGTTGACGTGACCACCACCGTTATTTCGTACCGCAGTTCTGATCTCTTCTGGCACACCCTTGATATCTTTCAGCAGTTCCTCCGCGCTCTTCTGTTGAAGCTCTGGATGTTTCTCTAAAGCAGCATTTAGCTTGTTCACGTAAGTAGCGTGATGCTTGCCATGATGAATACGCATCGTCTGTTCATCAACATGAGGTTCGAGAGCGGTGTAATCGTAGGGCAACGGCGAAAGTTCATGTGGCATTTTTACAAAAACTCCTTCTGAGGTATGTGCGATAAATTTAAGAAGTGTGACTCTCCAGCACCCTAATGAACTGCAAGCATACGGTCAAGCGCAACTCGAACCCACGCCTTTTGTTCGTCAGGGACAATTACCTGATTGTTCACATGACCTTCAACAAGCCCTTCAAGGGCCCACAGAAGGTGATTCGGTGAAATTCTAAACATCGTAGCGCAAAGACAGCCGAATGGATCTAGGGTTTCAACGGAGATCTCAGGCGCAAGCTGTTGTGCCAAACGACCAACCAGATGAGATTCGGTACCCACGGCCCAAATTGAACCGGGCTCACTCTCAGTTACACGCTTGATAATCACTTGAGTTGAGCCACTGTCGTCCGCTGCCTGTACAACATCCCAGGTACACTCTGGATGCACAATCACTCTGCCTGTAGGATGAGCCTGACGGAAATTCTCAATTTGCTTCACTGAGAATCGTGTATGAACAGAGCAATGTCCTTTCCAAAGCACAACCCGGGCACGCTCAAGCTGTAGAGAGTCAACACCTCCCCACATCTCATCAGGGTCCCAAACCACCATCTCCTCAAGAGGAAAGCCAATAGAATAGGCAGTATTACGTCCGAGGTGTTGGTCAGGAAGAAAGAGAATACGCCGTCCTTGCTTCAAAGCCCAGTGAAACGCTGCTTCAGCATTACTTGACGTACACACCATACCATCGTGTTCACCTACAAAAGCTTTAATAGCTGCCGTTGAATTAATGTAAGTGACAGGAATGACGTCATCGAATCCCATCTCCATCATCTCTCGCCAGCACGTTTCCAATTGGTCTGCTGAGGCCATGTCAGCCATTGAACAGCCTGCTGCAAGGTCTGGTAAAATCACTTGCTGATGCGGAGCACTTAGAACGTCCGCACTCTCCGCCATAAAATGAACTCCACAAAAAATGATGAATTCTGCGTCATGGTGGCTCACAGCCCGGTGAGCTAACTTGAAGGAATCGCCAACGTAATCGACGAACTTAATTACTTCATCACGCTGGTAATGATGGCCGAGAATTAGCAGACGTTTGCCAAGTGCCTCACGCGCCTTGGCAATTCTAGCGTCCATATCCTCATTTGATAAACCAAGGTAACGCTCAGGTAAAGACTGAGGCTCAGAGAGCTGTTTACCTTCATGCCGAGTCAGCAGCCCTACATCCATACTCTAACTCCCTTGAACACGACACACCCCTAAATATAGGTCGCACTTCGGGACAGCAACATCGAATTTAGTTTTGAACGAGATCCTCACCGTCTAGTCCAGCGGGCATCAAAACCGATGCCGGGGTTGTCGCTGAAACCGACGAAAGTATTTATACCACACTGATTGGAAATTCCGAATGATTCCACCAGGGAAAAAATTCGGATCACTCAATAACATTATAGAGCGTATCACGCTGTACCGGATGTCGGCCAGCGGCCCTTACAAGATGCTCGAGCTCCTCAGGCGTCATCGCCTCAGGAGTGGGAGCACCTGCCATGTGATAGATCTTCTCCTCCTGAACCGTACCGTCAAGGTCGTCGACACCGAACCAGAGCGACGTTTGAGCGACCGAAACACCAGTTGCGATCCAAAACGCCTTGATATGAGGAATATTATCAAGTACAAGCCTAGCAACAGCGTGCAAACGCAACGTGTCGAGTGCAGTCGGTGCAGGTAATTTTCTCATTTGGTTGTTGTCTGGGTGAAATGCGAGAGGAATGAAAGCCTGGAAACCACCTGTCTCATCCTGCAGGTCGCGAGCACGAAGCATGTGGTCAACACGCTCTTCAATTGTCTCGATGTGCCCATAGAGCATAGTAACATTAGAATTCATGCCCATCTGATGTACAGTCCTGTGAATGTCCAACCAGCGCTTGGTTCCACATTTATCAGAGGCAATTTTCTTACGTACTCGCTCCGCAAATACTTCTGCGCCACCTCCTGGAAGTGAGTCTAAACCCGCATCCACGAGCTCCCGTAAAACCTGAACATCTGACTTGCCGTAGAGATCAGAAAAAAAAGCGATCTCGACAGCCGTAAATGCCTTGAGGTGTACATCCGGACGAATTTGCTTCAATCCTCTTAGGAGCTCCGTGTAATAGTCGAATGGCAAGTCTGGATGAAGACCATTGACAATATGTACCTCAGTCAAAGGCTGATGACGGCGCTGGCGGAGCTTATCCAAGGCTTGCTCTAACGTCAAAGTGTAAGCACCCTTGTCATCAGGTCCGAGACGGGCAAATGCACAAAACAGGCAACTCGCCTCACAAACGTTGGTCGCTTCGAGCCGAATGTTATGGTTGTAAAAGGTGTGGTGCCCGTAACGTCGCTCACGTTCGCGGTTAGCTAACCACCCGACAGTGAACAGATCGGAACACTCGAAGAGACGAACGCCATCCTCAAAATCCAGTCGGGTACCGGAATCAAGTTTTTCTGAAATCTCAAGGAGTCCGGCGGCAGCCAGTCGACGGCGCATGGGAAAAGTTGGGAAAAGTAAAATACTCTAAAAAAAACTACTCACATCTGTCTCAGCACGTAGGTCGTCTAAGTTATGCCCCAGACCTGGACACGTAATGTCCTGGCGCGAGGACCGTCAAGCTCACCCATCAACACGCGCTGCCATTGCCCAAGGACAACCTCACCACCACTAATTTGTAGTGTGAGACTGTGACCGAGAAGAAGAGCTCGAAGATGAGAATCTGCGTTCATCCGATCACAATCAGAATGTTCAGGGTTATTGTGAAGCCACTCAGCATCACGATCTACCATCTGCTCAAGAAAACGCTTAATGTCCCCAAGCAACGCGACTTGGAACTCATTAATAAAGAGAGCGCACGTTGTATGCATAGACCACAGATTGACAACACCTTCCTTGAGGCCCAGCCGAGCTACAAAGGTCATAATCTTCTCTGTTAGATCAACCAGCTCAATCCGCTCATTCGTTTCAATTAAAAAAGTTTCTCCAATGACCCTGAGACCGCCAGCCGAAGTTTCTGACACCTCAGTAACCGGAGTCTCCCGAACAGTAACAGTGGAACTCTTACTCATGCATCCTTCTCAATTCTGTGGAGCTACAGCCCCAACCTCACTTGGACAGACAGACGGCGTATCGTACGAAAAAAGGCACCTTCTGGCAACCACTATAGGGTCCATTCTGACATGCTATACTCCAACTGACAACCGACGCTTACCAGAGGACCATGAGAAGTAGGTGAAAAGCCTACACGGTCCCGCCACTGTAAGCGGGGAGCGGACGTTGCCCGCCGCAGATCATACTAGGTCGGTCTACATTGGGTTGGTTTATCGATTTCCCCAAAAGAGTCAGACCTTCGGTGGGTGATGCCACTGTGCCCTAAAGGCATGGGAAGGCTCGACGTTCCGCGAAGATCCGCGAGTCAGGATAACTGGTCTCTGGGTCCGTCCCTCTTAAATTAGCCAACGTTTTTGGCTAATTCGGCGCGTGGTTACGCCGAATAAGGAGTCCCCGGTGGCAGGCAACCGTCTTCTCTCTCTTCACCCGTTTCTCACAATCCTCAGTTGTACGATCCTCCTTGTTGTACCTACACTCTCGGGAGCCGGTACGTTGCGAGGTGTCGTAATAGATCCTGGCGGTAGACCGGTACGAGGAGCCCGCGTCATAGCTACAGGACCAGCGACTATTAGCATTAAAACAACGACCGATGCCAAGGGAGTTTTTCATTTCAACTTAATACCAGGTAGATCCTACGAATTGCAGACCCTCCTAGAAGGATTTAGTGCCGAGCCACTTTCAGTAGAACTGAACGGGACAGAAGATCGTGAAGTATTGATCCAGCTGAAGTTAAGTGCGCTAACTGAATCAGTGGTTGTAAGTGCTCAACAGGTCGACCTACTACTGTCACGGACTTCCGGTGATGTTACTGTCATTACCGCAGAAGAACTGTCAAGCCGTCAGATCGAAACGGTCGCAGAGGCCTTGTCATTGGTACCAGGCCTAACAGTAAACACCAGTGGCGGACGAGGAAGCCTTACGTCTGTACTCTCGCGAGGTGGTGAGTCAGATTTTACTTTAGTTCTCGTAAACGGCGTTAAAGTCAACACGTTCGGCGGAAGTTTTGACTTTGGGCATCTCCAAACAACAAACATAGAACAGATTGAAATTATTCGTAATCCACAGAGTGCTCTCTATGGCACTGGTGCAATCGGTGCTGTCGTGCAAATCATTACACGTCACGGTGGATCTAACCGTGTGAACGGATTAATTGAAGGGGGCAGCTTCAGCACCAAACGGATGGCCTTCTCATCATCAGGTTCAATAGGTTCATCGAATAACTGGGAATGGGGAGCCGGAGCCGAACGACTTTCTACAGAGGGTTTCACTAACCTATTACCCGGTACAAATGAAGAGGTGACCAACGATGATTACCAAAACCAGACCGTTTCTCTGAGTGGTAGTTGGCGGGACGAACATACACTTATTCGAAGTAATCTCAATCTTACGTCGAATGAAAGAGGGTTCCCTGGTCCGTTCGGATCAGATCCGGGTGGCACCTTTGGGGGTATCGACAAAATCTCCCGAGGTCGCAACAACAACGCCCTCTGGTCACTCAATATGGCAAAGTCCTTAAATCAAGGGCTTCGGCAGCAGTTCAAATTTTCTTTTGCGGATCTCCATGGCACGTTCAAAACCCCCTTTGGTTCATCTTCATCCATTACCCAACGTATCTCTGGCCGTGCGAAAACAGACCTCAACCCAAGTCCAGGTATAGGATTAACAGTCGGAGCAGAATTTCAGCGTGAACGCGCTAGCAATACCTTCATAACCGGAGTGGACTCTCAAAAAGTTCCAGTCAGGCGTTATTCATTTGGTTACTTCAGCGAGGCTCGTCTAGAACCAAGCCGCCGCTGGCTCATCACCACCGGAATCCGCGTCGAACAAATTCACAGAGGCACACTTGAAGCTGACCCTCATGCCTTTACTCCAAGGCCTAACCTCGCTGCAAACACAATCATCTCAACTAATCCTAAACTCTCTGTGACTTATTTTCTTCGCCAACCCAGCGATGGAGCACAATCTTGGACCCGAGTAGGAATCACCGCAGGCACAGGTATACGTACTCCTAATGCTTTTGAAATCGCCTTCACCGATAACCCAGACCTTAAGCCTGAGCGAAGTCGGAGCGTCAGCATAGGAATCCAACAAACTCTGGTTAACGGCGCTCTAGTGTTTGAAGCAAATAATTTTTACAACGATTACGATGACTTAATCGTGAGCGTGGGACCTGCACTTGCAAATCTGAGCCAATTTCGAACTGACAACATCGCTAACGCTCGAGCACAAGGAATCGAAATTTCAGGAGCGATGCGCAGTACATGGGGCTTTGAGGCACGTGCTACCTATACACGGCTGAATACCCGTGTACTTCAAGTGGATCGCGGAAATGGTCAGGCACCTCCACCTTTCTCTGTAGGCGATCCACTTATTCGCCGACCTCGTCAACACGGATCGGTAGACATATCTATGAGTCGCGGTCAGTTTATGGCCTTCTTGCAAGTAGTGTCGCGCGGCCAGTGGCTCGACGTTGATCCAACATTCGGCGCTTCTGGCGGATTATTTAATGCACCGGGCCATTCCCTACTACGCATGGGACTCGGAAATAAAATCGGCGACAAACTAGAAGCCTACGTTCGTGTAACTAATCCGTTTGATCGCCGCTATGAAGACGCACTCGGGTTCCCTGGGATTGGCAGGAGCGTAATCGTGGGGGTGCGAGTTGCTCCGCGCCAGTAACATTTCATTCACATATGGATCTAGACGATCCGTTCTTCGTAACGTTAACTTAACAGTCCGACGTAATGGCCTACTAGGTATTCTTGGACCGAATGGTTCTGGAAAGAGCACCCTACTTCGTCTACTTGCAGGATTAACGCCCCCTTGCGGTGGTAGCATCACACTCGACGACGAAAATGTTACGAACCTTAATCGTATAAAACTCGCCCAACGTCTTTCCGTCGTCCCTCAAGAAACACATCTGGCTTTTGACTATAACGTTCTCGAAATTGTACTAATGGGCCGCTACCCTCATCTCAAGAACTTCGAAATCGAAGGTCCTAACGACATTGCTATCGCCCGAT